>NZ_JBQVPI010000015.1:0-74573 GCF_052438155.1 Shinella sp.
CCGCCAGCCAAGGCCGCTCCCCCGGATGCAGCGGCGCCGACGGCGCCAGCACCGAGGGCCACCATGCCGCCTGCGGCCAAGCCGGTGCCGACCGCAGCGCCGGCGCTGAGCTGCGGGCCACCGGAAACGATGCCGCTGGCGATACCGGGACCGAAGATGCCGAGGCCGAGCAGCGACAGCGCGGCGAGCACGATCGCCATGGCTTCATCGATCGAGGGATTCTGGCCACCGAAGCCGGACGTAAACTCGGAGAAGAGCGTCGAGCCGATGCCGATGATGACGGCCAGCACCAGCACCTTGATGCCGGAGGAGATGACGTTGCCGAGCACGCGTTCGGCCATGAAGGCCGACTTGCCGAACAGGCCGAACGGGATCAGCACGAAGCCGGCGAGCGTCGTCAGCTTGAACTCGATGAGCGTGACGAAGAGCTGGATGGCGAGGATGAAAAAAGCGAGCAGCACCAGCGCCCAGGCCAGGAACATGCAGGCGATCTGGATGAAGTTCTCGAAGAACGACCAGTAGCCCATGAGGCTGGAGATGGAATCGAGCAGCGGCCGTCCGGCGTCGAGCCCGGTCTGAGCGACCTTGCCAGGGCGCAAGAGGTCGGCCGTGGTGAACCCGGTGCCGCTAGCCTTCAGGCCGAGGCCGGCGAAGCTCTCGAAAATGATCCGGGCGAGGTTGTTCCAATTACCGATGATGTAGGCGAACACGCCGACGAACAGCGTCTTCTTCACCAGGCGGGCCATGATGTCGTCGTCGGCGCCCCAGCTCCAGAACAGCGCCGCCAGCGTCACGTCGATGACGATCAGGGTGGTGGCGATGAAGGCGACTTCGCCGCTGAGTAGCCCGAATCCGCTGTCGATGTAGCGGGTGAAGACCTCAAGAAAATGGTCAATGACGCCGGTGCCGCCCATGATCTTATCTCGCCTCGTCGAACTGCGGCGGCGCGATCGGTGCGGCGGGCTCGAAGGCCGGCTGATCGGTGCGGTCCGATTGGGGTATGAGAGTGTTTCGCGGCGCTGGCGGGATGTCCGGCAAGCGCTCGGTAGGTCGCGCGCCGGGCGCGAGGAAGCGGTTGCGGTTTTCGGCCCAGGCCCGCAGGCACGCCGGATCGCGCGGCCCCGCTTCGCCGAGCACCTGGCAGCGGATCAGTTCGTCGCGCAACGGATCGCCCTGCGCTTGGGTGGTCCGGCCGGACGGCCACGCCTCCCGCACTTCCTCTTTCCGGTTCATCTCGATCGCGGTCGCAGTGATCGCGACGGCCACGAACACCACAGCGCCGAGCCGTGCGAGCATCTTGCCGTCCATGGCCGCGCCCTCAGTTGCCGTTCGGGAACATGCGGGCGTTGCCGGGCTGGTAGCCGCTGCCCGGCGTCAGGAATCGGCGGCGCTGCTCGCGACCCTGTTCGGCCGCGGCGGCGCGCTCGGCCTCGGACAGGCTCTGTGCGCGACCATTGGCGGCGACAACCGCGGTAAGGTCGGCGAGCTGCTGGGTTTGAAGCGCCAGGAGCTGATTGCCCGCTTGCGTTGCCTGCAAAGCGCCGGTTGCGCCCTGACTCTGGCCGACCAGTGACGACATCTCGGCACGGTTGGTATCGATGTTGCCGACGACGCCAGCCTGAACGCGCATCGCATCCTGCAGGCCGCCAACCGTGTTCTGCCAGCGCTCCCGCGCCTGCGCCACGAGCGCTTGGTCGGAGGCCGACATCGAGGCGTTGCCGTAGGTCGATGTGAAGGCCTGGTCGATGCGTTGGACGTCATAGGCGATGCCCTGCGCCTGTTGCAGGAGCTGTTGGGTGCGCTGTACCGACTGCTGAAGCTGCTGGAGCGATGAATATGGCAGGCTCGCCAGATTGCGGGCCTGGTTGATCAGCATGGTGGCTTCATTCTGAAGCTGGGTGATCTGCTGATTGACCTGCTGGAGCGTGCGCGCCGCCGTCAGGACGTTCTGCGCATAGTTTGTTGGATCGTAGACGATCCACTGCGCGGCCGCGGGCGGCGCGAAGACTGGCGACAGCGCGATCGGCGCGGCAAGCATTGCGGCCGTCATGCGCAGCGCGCGCGAGCGGGAGCGAACGGAACGGGTCATGGGCGTGCCTCCGGATCAATTTGGGGGGTGACGTTGGTAAGGTCTGCGATGAGGTCTGCGGCCCAACCGAGCCGGTTCTCGCCGAGCCAGTCGGCGAGGAAGCCGTCTGTGCCACTGCGGGCGTGAACCTCGGCGATGAGCGCCTGGTGCTGCTTCGACGACGCGGCGCAAAGCGCCAGCGCGACGTCCGACAGGCCCAGTTCGAACAGCCGGTTGCCGCGCCGCGACTGGCAGTAGTAATCGCGTTTGGGCATTGCCCGCGCGAGGATCTCGATCTGGCGATCGTTCAGCCCGAAGCGGCGATAGATCGCGGTGATCTGCGGCTCGATCGCGCGTTCGTTGGGGAGCAGGATGCGCGTCTGGCAGCTCTCGATGATGGCCGGCGCGATCGCTGAGGCGTCGATATCGGAGAGCGATTGGGTGGCGAAGATGACGCTGGCGTTCTTCTTGCGCAGTGTCTTCAGCCATTCGCGGAGCTGACCGGCGAAGCCCTCATCGTCGAGGGCGAGCCATCCTTCGTCGACGATGAGGAGCGTCGGCCGACCGTCGAGGCGGTCCTCGATGCGATGGAAGAGATAGGCAAGCACAGCGGCAGCCGCGCCGGTGCCGATCAGGCCTTCGGTCTCGAAGGCCTGGACGTTGGCTTCGCCGAGATGTTCGGCCTCGGCGTCGAGCAGTCGACCATAGGGACCGCCCACGCAGTATGGCCGCAACGCCTGCTTCAGGTCGTTCGACTGGAGGAGGACCGAGAGGCCTGTCAGTGTGCGCTCGGTGATCGGCGCTGAGGCCAAGGACGTCAGCGATGACCAGAGATGCTCCTTGACCTCGGGCGTAACGGGCACGCTCTCACGCCCAAGGATCGCGAGCAGCCAGTCCGCGGCCCAGGCGCGCTCGGCGACGTCGTCGATGCGGGCGAGCGGCTGAAGGGACACGCTGTCGTCGGCGCCTTCGGTCAGGCCGCCGCCGAGATCATGCCAGTCGCCGCGCATGGCGAGCGCGGCGGCGCGGATCGATCCGCCGAAGTCGAAGGCGAAAACCTGAGACTGCGGATAGCGCCGGAACTGCAGCGCCATGAGCGCTAGGAGAACTGACTTGCCAGCGCCGGTCGGGCCGACGATCAGCGTATGGCCGACATCGCCGACATGGATGGAAAGCCGGAACGGGGTCGAGCCCTCGGTTCTGCCGTAGAGCAGTGGGGGTGCATCGAAGTGCTCGTCCCGTTCCGGTCCCGCCCACACCGCCGACAGCGGGATCATGTGAGCGAGATTCAATGTGCTGATGGGAGGTTGGCGGACATTGGCGTAGACATGGCCGGGCAGTGAGCCGAACCACGCATCAACCGCGTTGATCGTCTCCGGCATGGCGGTGAAGTCACGGCCCTGGATGACCTTCTCGACCAACCGAAGCTTCTCTGCGGCGATGCGGGGGTCATTGTCCCAGACGGTGATAGTCGCCGTCACATAGGCCTGGCCCGCATAGTCAGCGCCCAGCTCCTGCAACGCCATGTCGGCGTCGGCGGCCTTGTTGGCCGCATCGGTATCGACCAGCGCAGAGGCCTCGTTGGTCATCACCTCCTTGAGGATGGCGGCGATCGACTTGCGCTTGGCGAACCACTGACGCCTGATCTTCGTCAGCAGCTTGGTGGCGTCGGTCTTGTCGAGCAGGACGGCGCGTGTTGACCAGCGATAGGGAAAGGCCAGCCGGTTCAGCTCATCGAGGATGCCGGGCGTGGTCGCGGTCGGGAAGCCGACAATGGTGAGGATGCGGACATGTGCGTTGCCGAGCCGGGGTTCGAGCCCGCCGGTCAACGGCTGATCGGCGAGCAGCGCGTCGAGATACATCGGCGTCTCGGGCACGCGGACGCGGTGCCGCTTCGTCGAAACCGTCGAGTGCAGATAGGTCAGGGTCTCGCCGTCATCGAGCCAGGCGCATTCCGGCATGAAGGCGTCGATGAGCTGGAGGATGCGGTCGGTGCGGTCAGCGAAGCCGCGCAGGATCTCGTGGGCGTCGACGCCCGCGTGATCGCGGCCCTCGTAGAGCCAGGTCTCAGCGCGCGCGGCGTCCTCGGCCGGCGGCAGATAGAGGAAGGTGAGGAAGTAGCTGGACTCAAAATGCGCGCCGGCTTCCTCGAAATCGGCTTTGCGTTCGGCGTCGACCAGGGCGGAGGCGCTGTCGGCGAACATGCTTGCCGGATAGGTGGCGGCGCCATGGCGCTGCGCCTCGACGAAGATCGCCCAACCAGAGCCGAGGCGGCGAAACGCGTTGTTGAGCCGGCCGGCGACGGCGACCAGCTCGGCCGGTACGGCGCTGTCGAGGTCCGGGCCGCGGAAGCGTGCCGTGCGCTGCAGGCTCCCGTCCTTGTTCAGCACGATCCCTTCGCCGACCAGCGCGACCCAGGGCAGGAAGTCAGCGAGCCGGGTATTGCGGTTGCGATATTCGGCAAGGTTCATCATCGTCGTTCCTCCTCAAACCGACAGGTGGCCGGGGATGCGCAGATGCTTGCGCACGACATCGACGAACTGCGGATCGCGCTTGGCTGCCCAGACGGCCGCGAAGTGGCCGAGAGCCCAGAGGCCGAGACCGACCAGCCAGAGGCGCAGGCCGAGGCCGAGCGCTGCCGCCAGCGTGCCGTTGAGGATGGCGAGCGAGCGCGGCGCGCCGCCGAGCAGGATGTGCTCGGTCAGCGCCCGATGGACCGGGACTGAGAAGCCTGCCAGCTCGCCATGATGATCCGCGCCGTTGGCCATCAGACGAGCGCCCCGCCGCCGAACGAGAAGAACGACAGGAAGAAGCTGGACGCGGCGAAGGCGATCGACAGGCCGAAGACGATCTGGATCAGCTTGCGGGCACCGCCGGAAGTGTCGCCGAAGGCCAGCGTCAGGCCGGTGATGATGATGATCATCACCGCGATGATCTTGGCGACCGGCCCCTCGATCGACTCGAGGATGGATTGCAGCGGTGCTTCCCAGGGCATGGAGGAACCGGACGCGTGCGCGGCGGGCGCCATCGCCAGCGAGACGAAGGCGACGGACACCGCCGTAGCGATATGCCGGCGGATGCGCCGGGCGTGCTTAATCATGACGGGTCTCCTGTAAGGGGCTGGGTTGCGGGGGTGACGCGGTAGTCGCCGCCGGGGCCGAGCCCCTCGATGCGGGCGAGTTCGGCGAGGTGGCGCGATGCGCCACGGCCGGACAGCACGGCGATGAGATCAATCGTCTCCGCGATCAGCGCGCGCGGGACGGTGACGACTGCTTCCTGGATTAGCTGCTCCATGCGACGAAGCGCGCCGATGGCGGTGCCGGCGTGGATGGTGCCGACTCCACCGGGGTGGCCGGTGCCCCAGGCTTTCAGCAGATCGAGCGCCTCGGCCCCGCGCACCTCGCCGATCGGGATGCGGTCTGGGCGGAGGCGAAGCGAAGAGCGGACGAGATCGGAAAGTGAGGCGATGCCATCCTTCGTCCGCATGGCGACAAGATTGGGCGCGGCGCATTGCAGTTCGCGCGTGTCCTCGATGAGCACGACGCGGTCGGAGGTCTTCGCGACTTCGGCCAGCAGCGCGTTGGTGAGGGTCGTCTTGCCGGTGGATGTGCCGCCGGCAACGAGGATGTTACGGCGGTCGGCGACGGCCTGGCGCAGCGTCTCGGCCTGACCTGCGGCCATGATGCCGGCGGCGACATAATCGTCGAGAGTGAACACGGCGACAGCGGGCTTGCGGATTGCGAAGGCTGGCGCTGACACCACGGGGGGCAGCAGCCCCTCGAATCTTTCCCCCGTCTCGGGAAGCTCGGCCGACACACGCGGGGCTCCGGGATGAACCTCGGCGCCGACATGATGGGCGACGAGACGGATGATCCGCTCGCCGTCTGAAGGCGACAGCAGCTCACCCGTATCGGAAAGCCCTTCGGAAAGCCGGTCGACCCAGAGCCGCCCATCGGGATTGAGCATCACCTCGACGATCGCGGGATCTTCCAGAAAGCGGGCGATCGCCGGCCCGAGGGCCGTGCGCAGCATGCGGGCACCGCGAAGGAGCGCTTCCGATTTCTGTTGAGTTGCCGCCACGTCGTCCCCGTTCTCTTGCGGGACCGCGACATGCGGCCCTGGATCGGGGATGAGTAGAAGAGGCAGAAATTAGGGCCTGACAACAACCGTGCTGTGGTCGTCGTACTGTGGCGTACAAATACAGGGAAACGGCGGAACGCAGGAATACTTGTGGTAGGCGCGGTCGTGATTAGTCCGTGTCGCGCGCGGGCGCGATGTCTTCCGAAATCTCCTGGCGAAGCTTCGGCCCGTGAGCGAGTCGCCGGCCGAGGGCGGTGACGAACGCCTCGTAGCGCTCGCCTGCTTTCGAGCGCGCCGCAGCCTGTGCGGGCTCCGGCAGCGGCGGGTTTGTCGTCAGCCAGAAGCGGATGAACACGGCCAGCGTTTCGACGCTGATTCCGAGATCGCGCTCCATCCGCGCCATTCGCCGGTCGATCTGGTCGAGCCGCTTCGTCGTCGCAGCCTCCTGCCGTTCGGCAGCATCAGGCGACAGGAAGGAGGCGATGCCGGCTTCCGCGATCAGCGAGAGGGATTGATCACGACGGCCCGCGTGCGCGGCGAGCGCCTTCATGACCTCCGGTTCGAGATATACAGACAGGCGCTGCTTTTTGGGGGGCTTCGCCATTGTGCCTCCTAAAGATCGATGCCGTCGCCGGGATCAAGCGACGCCTGCCGCGCCACCTGGCGCATCGTCTGGTTCATGCGCGAGAGACGTGCGGCGTCCTCATCGGCGTCGTCGCGAGGATCGATCTCGAACTCGTTTTCGATGGGTTGCTTAGGCTCAACGGGTTTTGAGCGACTTAGCTCCGGCTGGTGCCGGCGCTCGGAGTCGGTCGTATCCTCGTCCTCCGATCCGTCGCCGCTGGTGGCCATCGCGACCGCAGGCGTCGCGGGAAGTGGCAGCGTGCTCCAGTCGTCCGGCCGAGCCGTTGCCGGTTTCACGAGGTTCGGCGGTGGCAGGATGCGTTCCTGAAACCGGCGATCCTCATAGTATCGCGCCTTCTTCGCGCGGATCGGCGGGGTGCCGGCGACCATGACGATTTCGTCGGACGGCGGGAGCTGCATGATCTCGCCGGGCGTCATCAGTTGCCGGGCTGTCTCCGAGCGCGAGACCATCATGTGACCGAGCCAGGGCGACAGGCGATGACCGGCATAGTTCTTCATCGCGCGCATCTCGGTCGCGGTGCCGAGCGCGTCGGAGACACGCTTGGCGGTCCGCTCGTCATTGGTCGCGAAGCTGACGCGGACATGGCAGTTGTCGAGGATCGAGTTGTTCGGCCCGTAGGCCTTCTCGATCTGGTTCAGCGACTGGGCGATGAGGAAGGCTTTGAGGCCGTAGCCGGCCATGAAGGCAAGCGCGCTCTCAAAGAAGTCGAGGCGGCCGAGGGCCGGGAATTCGTCGAGCATCAGGAGAAGCCGGTGGCGGTTGCCCTTCGCGTTCAGATCCTCCGTGAGCCGCCGGCCGATCTGATTGAGGATCAGACGGATCAGCGGCTTGGTGCGGTTGATGTCCGACGGCGGCACGACGAGATAGAGCGTCGTCGGATGCTTGCCGCCGACTATGTCGGTGATGCGCCAGTCGCAGCGGCGTGTGACTTCGGCGACGACGGGATCGCGATAGAGGCCGAGGAACGACATCGCGGTGGACAGCACGCCCGATCGCTCGTTGTCGGATTTGTTCAGCAACTCGCGGGCCGCGCTAGCGATTACCGGATGCGGGCCAGCCTCGCCGAGATGGGCGGTCCTCATCATGGCGGCGAGCGTCGAGTCGATCGGCCGCTTCGGGTCGGAGAGGAAGGCGGCGACGCCAGCCAGGGTCTTGTCGGCCTCGGCGTAGAGGACGTGCAGGATGGCGCCGACCAGCAGCGCGTGGCTGGTTTTTTCCCAGTGGTTCCTTTTCTCGAGCGAGCCTTCCGGGTCGACCAAAATGTCGGCGATGTTCTGGACGTCTCTAACCTCCCACTCGCCGCGGCGGACTTCGAGCAGAGGATTGTAGGCGGCCGACTTCGCGTTGGTAGGATCGAACAGCAGCACGCGGCCGTGCCGGGATCGAAAGCCTGCCGTCAGCGTCCAGTTCTCCCCCTTGATGTCGTGGACGATGGCGGAACCCGGCCAGGTCAGCAGTGATGGCACGACCAGGCCGACACCCTTGCCGGACCGGGTTGGCGCAAAGCACAGCACATGCTCGGGACCGTCATGGCGGAGATAGTCGCGCTCGAACTTTCCCAGGATGACGCCATCCGCGCCCAGCAGGCCGGCGGCACTCACTTCGCGAGCAGCGGCCCATCGGGCGGAGCCGAAGGTCTCGGCGTTCTTGGCTTCGCGCGCCCGCCAGACGGACATGCCGATCGCGACGGCGATGGAGATGAAGCCGCCGGACGCGGCGATATAGGCGCCCTCGATGAAGATCGGTGGGGCATAGGCATCGTAGAAATACCACCACCAGAAGAAGGCGGGCGGATAGTAGATCGGCCAGCCAGCCAGTTCGAACCACGGAAGTCCGAGCTGTGGCTGGAAGCCGAGCCGATAGGCCGTCCACTGCGTCGCTGCCCAGGTCGTCATGAGCACGATCAGGAAGACGGTGAGGATCTGGCCCCAGAGGATTTTGGTCGCCGACATGGCGGGCACTCCTTTCTTGATTGGGCTACATGCCGAGCCCGCGGTTGCGGCCGAAGCTCCAGTCGACGCCACCCGCGCCGCGCGACACGCCGGAGACGTGCTGGCCGATCTGACGTTCGAGGGACGGCGACCAGGGCACGAGCTGGAAGCCGAGGCCGTCGTCGATCATGGCGAAGCGGCCAGACGCGAGCGCAAAGCGCTGGCGATAGGTCCCCGCCACATACTCGCCCGTTGCGGCCTTCGAGAATTGTCGGCCGGTCTCGGCGGCGAGCTTCTCGCCGAGGGCGTCGACCTCGCGCTGCCGTAGCGTGTCGATCAGCCCGGGCGAGAAGCTGACGCCGCGCGTCTGCCGCTCGGCAAGGCCTTGGCCGACGAGATGGTCGGCCCGCCTGTCCATCGCCTGGCGAACCTCAGCGCCGAAGCCGCCGCCGCCGAGCGGAACGGGATCGCGGGCGATCGCTTGCCGGTCGAGCCAGGTGGCGCCGGTGGCATGGACTTGCCTCTCGATGTCGAGATCGGAGCGGACGGCGAGCGCGACCCGTCTGCGTCCCTGCGCGTCGTCGAATTTGCGCAGCTCGACGATCGAGCCCGGCGCGCTATCGCCGGCCGCGTCGAGGTCGGGCAACTTGATGTGATGGGTTCGTCCGTCCGTGGCATCGACGATGGCATAGGCCGTGCCCTTCAGCTCATCGTCGAGACCACGATCGACCAGCCGGCCGACGACGGGATCGTTGAGGCTCTCGCCGGCCAGCACGTAGCTGGCGGCGCCGCGCTCGATACCGCGTTCCGTCAGGCCGCGATGAATGCGTTTGATGATGTCGCCACGCTCGCCCAGCTCGCGCAGCGTCGCCTCGGCGTTCTCCGATACGACCCATTGGCCGGGACCGACCTGATCGGCGAGGCCAAGCGTTTCCAGCTTCCGCAGCCGGCCGACCTTCATCGCATGGAATTCGTCCGGCTGGCGGTCGGGGTGCGGGGCAAGATCGACGACGCCGGTGCGGTAGCTGTCCCGCGCAAGCTGGCGGTCGAGGTTGGTCCAGCGCTCCGACTCGATCTGGCGTTCGAGATTGCGGCGGATCTCGTGATCGGTGCGCGGCCCCAGCTCTTGGGTGACGAGATCCTGCGCGCGAGCGCGCATGCCTTCCTTGATGTAGTCGCGCGAGATGACGAGGTCCTGGCCGTCATCGGTGCGCCCGCGCAGGATGATGTGGACGTGCGGATTATCCGTGTTCCAGTGATCGACACCGACCCAGTCGAGCTTCGTGCCGAGGTCTTTCTCCATCTGCCCCATCAGGTCGCGGGCATAGGTCTTGAGGTCGGACATCTCCGTCGCGTCCTCGGGCGAGACGATGAACCGGAAATGATGCCGATCATCCTGGGTCCGCTCGGCGAAGGCCTTGGGATCGGCGTCCTCGGTCTCGGGACCGAACAGCCGCGCCTTCTCCCCATCCCGGGTGACACCCTCGCGCCGCAGGTAGCTGAGGTGGGCGGAAAGCGGCGCGGCCCGCGCGCTATGACGGACGACGCGCGTCTTGATGATGGTGTTGCGCGATCGGCTGGTGAGTAGCCGGTTGGCCTGAACGGTCGCGCGCTGCCCGCGCCCGAACCGCGAGCGGTTGCCCGAGCTGATCTTGCCGGAGCGCGAGACGCTGCCGCCGGCCCGCTGGGCGGCGGCGAGCGCCTGGGCGATGAAGGGCCGCGCCTGCTGCGCTCGGGTCGAGCGGATGCGGCCTGGCCGGATGCGGAAATCGTCCTCGCCGCTCATCGCCGAGGCCCCGCACATCGCGCAAACGCGCGAAAATCCTTGGCGAAATGGCAATTGCGCAGGCTGCGCCGATCAGGCGCACCTCGCGCAGATGCGCCATAAGCCCCTGAAAACACACGACCGCACCAAGCCGCACCTCGCGCGCTTTTATCTCGCCATCGTGCGGTTGTGTTGCCTGCTCCTCCTCCTCGGACCGCCATCCTTCCGCCAGAGCACGCTATTCCACGAAATGCTGCGAACACCGTCATCGCGGCCCTCCATCGCCGTTTCTAGCCACGAAGAGGCCTCCGGATTGTGGAGCGATGGCTGTGGCATCGCGCACCGGAGTTGCAGCGGGAGTGTCATTGGAAGTGCGATCGCCGGCCGTCGGAACAGCGGTGGCGGTGCGCTCGGACTGCACGATGAACAGCGGCGAGCGTGTCCAGGCGTTGGGATCGGCCGCCGCGACCGTGACGGGAGCAAGGGCATCTCCGCCGCCGATAATAGGTGCCAGCGCGGCGACATAGGCGCGCGTTTCGGCGGGCAACGGACGGCCGGCGAGATACTCTTCGTAGCGGCCGGGACCAGCATTGTAGGCTGCGAGAAATCCCGGCGAACCATAGCGGTCGTGCATCTCGCGGAGATAAGCCGCGCCCGCCAGAATGTTGTCGCGTGGATCGTAGGGATTCGCGCCGAGCCGGTGACGGGCGCGCAGATCGGTCCATGTGGCGGGCATGATCTGCATCAGTCCCATCGCGCCGGCTGACGAGATCGCTCGCACGTCGCCAGCGCTTTCGACGCGCATGACGGCGCGTATCCAGTGCTCGGGAACGCCGAACCGTTGCGCGGCCTCGGTGATGAATGTGGCGTAGGAATCGGCACGAGAGGGGCGCTCGGCCGACACGGTCTGCGCATTCGCGGTGGCGCAAAGCGGCGCGGAAAGCAGAAGGCCGGAAAGGAGAAGGAGGGCTGTGCGCCGGGCGGTGTTTGACCACCCGGCGACAGCTTTGGGGAGCGGGACCGACATCGTTCAGTCCCGCTCTGCGCGCTTGGGCGGCCGGTTCCAGTGCAAGCCCCAGGCGGACTTGTCGTCGGCGGATTGGAAGAGGTTGGCGCGGATCGGATGACCGAAGGTCGGATCATCGATCTGCAGCGAAACGTAGTCGCCGGCCTTCTCGCCGGTGCGCTTCCACCCTGCACCGATCTCCGCGCCGGTTTCGTTGTTCATGCTGTCGAGAACATGGACACGGAAGTCCGGCGCGTTCTCGGCATCGGACGGTTCAGCCGGAACGATGATGATGTCCTGGTGCAATGACAGCGTCATCAGGTGGCCGATGAAGCCGTCATTTTCGCGCGTGAATTGACCGATAACGGACATGGGGCGTCTCCTTCATATTGCGGTGGCTAAGGTCATGGGCGTGCCGTCACCGCGTCGGCGCGCGCCAGACGAAGCGGTCATCGCCGTCCTCGTCAGTGTAGAGGGGGGTGGCCCGGCCGATGACCGAGCTGGCGGGGAGCGGGCCGAAGTAACGCCCGTCGAGACTGTCGCGGACCTGCCAGTTCATCAGGAACAGTTCGTCGTCGGCGATGACGCGGCATCCCTGCCAGATCGGGAGTTCGCGGCCCCGCCGGTCGCGGTCGAGCGCATCGCCGATGGCCTGGCCATCGACGGTGATCGTGTGGCCGGTTCGGCACACACGTTGACCGGGCAAGCCCGCGACTCGCTTCAGCAGCGGCACGCCGCGCGGCAGATATCCGCCATCGGCAAGGAACGTGGCGATTGGCTCCGGCGCCGCTACGGCGACGAGGTCGGTTGCTTCCAATCCGTCGCTGGCGCTGATCGCATAGAGGCCGATCGGCGTGCTCGCGGAGGCATTCCAGATGAGCTTCGGCGCGAACGACACGATCGACAGGATGCCCATCAGCATCACTGCGAAGTACGTCGTCATGACGTATCCAAAGCGGCTCATGGCATGATCCTCCGGCGCAGGAGGAAGGCGCGATGCTGCTGTGCGTCGTAGGCGCGCGGTGCTTCACCGACCGCCAGACGGTTGTGGACGTGCCGCCAGTGATCGGGCGAAACGTCGATCGCACCGATGCCCCGCGCCTCGATGGCATCAATGAGCTGGAGGACGCGCTCGACCTTCGGCCAGCCATCGGCGCGCAAAAGGATGTCGCCGCCGGGGCGCACGAATGGCAGGGTCTGGCAGCGCTCGCCCGCACCGACGGCGCGCACGATGTCGAGCCGAGAAAGTGCGGTGCCGTAGTCGTTGGAGGTCCAGCGAACGAAGGCGAAAACGCTGTCCGGCGCGAACGACACGACGCGCTGGCGGCGGTCGAGAATCTGTTCGGCGGTCTCGCGACCGAACCTGATCCAGAATTCGATCTTCTTCTCGACCCACGTCAACTCGACATGGGTCAGAGCATCGGCCGCGAGCGCGGGCGGCAAGCCGCTGCGCAGCGACGGATCGGCGACACCGATCATCGTGGCTCTCCTTCGCTGGTCGGGAACTCGCGCTCGAACAGGGCGCGCAGCATGTCGGCGACGGTCTGCCCGCGCTGGAAGGCGGCGATCTTGATCCGGCCGCGCATGTCGGCGGTGACGTCGATCGTCAGCCTGGCGGTGAAATCGGCGGCGGCCTCCGCGCGCGGCGACGGACGGTCCGGCGCCTTGATCCAGCTTTCCGGATCGGCAGGGCGGGACGCGAAGCGGCGTTTCGAGGACTGCTCGCTCATGCCCCGATCCTCGTGACTTCGGCAGCGAGCGCGGCGATCTCGCGCGCGGCGGGCGATGTATCGTCCTGTTCGGCTGCGAGCCGTCCGGTCTGCACGACATCGGCGAAAGCGATGCGCTGACCGATGGTGGTCAGGAGTGGCGGCGGGTCGTGGTCGGCGAGCGTCTCGGCGGTTTCTCTGGCAAGCACCGTGCGGGCTGCGCATCGATTCAGCACGAACCGCGCCTTGAGTTCCGGCCGGTAAATCCGCGCTTCGCCGAGTAGCGTCAGCATCTCGGCCGACGCCCAGCCATCAAGCGGCGAAGGCTGCACCGGGATCAGCACAAGATCGGCGGCGAGCAGCGCCGAACGCATCAGACCGGCGACACGCGGCGGTCCGTCGATGACGACATGATCGACGTCGCGCGCCAGCTCCGGCGCTTCGCGGTGGAGCGTGTCGCGGGCCAGGCCAACAACACCGAACAGCCGCTCCAATCCCTCCCGGCCGCGCTGCTGTGACCAGTCGAGCGCCGATCCCTGTGGGTCGGCGTCGATCAGCGTGACGCGCTGCCCGTGCCGAGCCCATTCACCGGCTAGGTGGAGGGCGAGCGTCGTCTTTCCGACGCCGCCCTTCTGGTTGAGGAACGCGACGATCATGACGGTCTCCCGGCGATCGGGGACTCGTCCACAGCGGTCGAAAAACGCGTTTGCGTTAGAAAGATTCCGTAGGAATCTAGGTTAGATAAGTTACGGTGCTCGCAAGCTGCTGATTCAGCGCGATGAATCGACGATTCCGGTCCCCGATAGCACGAGAGTCCGGTCCCCGATGGCACGATAGCGCCGGTCCCTGATAGCACGAGATGATTCACAGCTTATCCCCAGGTCGAGTTGTCGAGCGGCGACGGCGGCGCGGGATGCCGAGCGCGTCGGGATCGGTGGGTACGAAGGACAGGATTTCGGGGCCGCCGAGGCACTGCTCGATGGTCAGCCGATAGCCCGGCAGCGGCTGGCGGCGGACGATGTCGCGCAGGTCGTAGGCGAAATGCTTGAGCGGCGAGAGACTGCCGGACTTCGCGTGCAGATGCGGAAAGTCGAAGCTCCAGCCGTATTCCTGCTTGCCGCCATGCTTGCGCACGAGGCGGTAGAGCCAGCGCTCCAGGCCGCCGGTCAGCCTGAAATAGTTGCGGTCGATCGTGAGGACGAGCGCATCATCGAGGACAGCCGCGTAGAACCAGTCGGGTACGATCAGTTCGAGCCCGAGCGGGCGGCCGCGG
Organism: Shinella sp.; assembly: GCF_052438155.1. Classification (NCBI taxonomy): domain Bacteria; kingdom Pseudomonadati; phylum Pseudomonadota; class Alphaproteobacteria; order Hyphomicrobiales; family Rhizobiaceae; genus Shinella; species Shinella sp. The sequence goes on from NZ_JBQVPI010000015.1 coordinate 14,479, forward strand.
TGATCGGCTCGCTCCTTCCATTCGTTGATCCAGGAGAAGCGGTGCATCCGCCGCTCGGTCGGCTGGCGGATTGAGGTCGCTATGGTGGTGGACTGGAGGCGGTCGAGCGCGGCCTTAAGCCGGTCGTAATCGCGCAGCGAGACACCGCGTCCAATGAAGTTCAGAATCTCGTAAGGCGTGGTCGCCATCAGGCGTGACGGGCGCAGGCCGACGTCACGGGCCTCGACGATTTGCGAGGCCGCCCAGATCAGAACGTCCGCGTCCCAGATCGTCGCCATGCCGTGCTCGGGCACGGCTTCGACACGGATTTTCACCGAACCCGCCTTGAAGTCGATCGGCGTCAGGCGCTTCGACTTGGCAAGCGAGAAGAACGGATAGGCCATGAGGTCCTGCGCGTCGCGCGGCGCGAGATCGCCGGGCAGCGCCCGGAACAGATCGAGCTGCGCACGCTCGTCGTGCTGTGTGTGACGGGACGACATGGCGTGTCGTCTCAGCGCGGCTGGCGGCCGGCGAAGCGGCGATCCGACGGCTCCTGCCGCTTGGCGGGGAGCACCGTGCCGCGCGGATCAGAGGTCGAATTGACGAGGCCGCGATCGGCCCACGTCTGGAGATCCTCTATGGCGTAGACGACTCGGCCGCCGAGCTTCCTGTAAGACGGGCCGGTGCCGTAGGTGCGGTGCTTCTCCAGTGTGCGCTCGGACAGTCCGAGGAAGCGAGCGGCCTCCTGCGTGCGCAGGTAGCGTGGCGGGATGCCGGCGGTCGTATCGGCCATTGTCGAGCCTCCGTGGTCTCATCGGGGGCCGCTGCCGTCAGGCGGCGGTTCGAGAGCACGGTGGCGTGAAGGCGGTGGGTCGGACGATGTCGGAGATAGGAATCTAGTTTCGACACGCCGCAGGCGGTCGATGGCGGGCTATGATCGGCGGGGTCGGCGCAGGAGGGAGCGGTAGCCGCCTTCAACGAGTTTCACGCCGTCGCGCGCCAGCCGGATCGTGATTTCGCGCAGCGCGTCCCCGGCCCAGGAGGCGGCGTCGATTTTATGACCAGGGAACAGAACCTGCCCGATCGATCGATATGTCGCGCCGGCACGACGTCCATCGACCGCACGCAGCATTTGGCGCGCGCGCTCGCGGCGTTGCGGCGTCATTCGAGGGTCGTTCGGGACGCGCTTGCCTTTGATCGCGCTCCAGAACCGGGTCAGCGCGGTCTGTCGATCCGGTGTGAGGTCATCGAACATGACCATCGCCGCGAGCGGGTTCTCGTCCTGCGGGTCTGCGAGCGTGACGTCATACTGCTCGCCGCGGATATCGAGCCTGAGATGAGCAGGGTCGTGCTGGAATATGGTACGGAGGCGTAACTCGTCGGCAGTGATGGAAAACCCTTCAGGGCGCGGACCTGCGGCGAACATTATTGCCGACGGATCGACTTGAGGGGTCCAAAAAATCTGCTGGGCATGAGCCGCGATGAGCGGGTCGGCGCCGAAATCGCAACCCCCATAGGTTCGCAAATTCTTCGGCCGTTTCGAGTGAGAGTCGGCCGCTGGACACAAGCTCCCGATAGGCTTTCCGGTAGTCGGGGTTTCGGCGCAGAAATTCCCAGGCAAGGTCACCCGGAGTTAGATTGTCGATATAGTTGTAGGCGGTCTCAGACCGCCAACTTTCATCTTCGGACATCCTCCACCGCCTCCGCGAAATTATGACGCAACGCGAGTCAAGCAGCGGTTACGATCCCAAGTTGAGCGTGGCGTGGGAAGAACGAAGTCGGATCAACGTGATGCAGGTTCTGCATCACCTCAATGGAGGCGGGGGCCGAGAAGCTCGCAAAAGCCGTTCTCGGTCATCCATTTCGCGCGAGCGAGGTGGGCGGCATGAATTTTCGCTGCACGGTTGGGGTCCGCTGCGGGATCGAGGCCGAAGAGAAGCTCGACGACTTCCTCCCAGGTCGCACCGTCCGCCTCGGCGTCGAGCAGCCTCAGGTACAGCTTCAGATGCGCCTGGTCATAGGCGGTGAGCGCCGCGCCGAGCGGCGGTTCGTCCAGATATTCTGCGTTGGTCACAATGAGCCCCACGAGTCATTCGTATCCAATTTGGAGCAGTTTGTTAACCGTAATGATATCCCGCGCCACACCGCCGCGGTTTGACGCAAAATCAGGATGGTCGGGCGGGTTCGCCCGAAAAAGTCGTCAAGGGTTGTCCTTGTCACCAACCAGCATCACTCCCACGCTTTGGCCGGAGTTGAGCAGGACGATGCCACCGCCTTCAAAGGCTCGACGGACCTGATCGCGTGTTGATTCATACACCTCGAGCCCGCTGTCGGATTCAAGGCGCTTCAACGCGGTCAGTGATACCCGGGCCTTGTCAGCGAGCGTCTCCTGTGTCCAGCCGAGCAACGCGCGTGCGGCCCGTGATTGTCGGGCGGTGATCATGCATGATCACCTCCCACTCGGACCTACGCGTACGCCAGAACTACGGCTATAATAGTCGTTCTTACTGGAAAAGACCAGCGGTTCTGGCTTTAGCGGGCGCGATTCCGGTGTCCAGAACCAGAGGTGATTCGTTCCACCGTCAGGCGTTTGGCCCCGCCCGGATTGTCCGGGCGGGGCGTCGCGCTGGCCTTACTCGCCGTTGCGGCGGCCGCTAGGGCGGGACCAGATGAGGCTGAAGCCTTCGCCTTCCTCGTCGTCGAAGAGGTTGGCGTAGATCGGGGCATTGAAGCTGGGATCGTCGAGCTTCAGGCCCAGATAGGCGCGCCCCTCGTTGGAGGTCTTGGACCAGGCGGCGCCGATCTCGGCGCGGCCGACGAAGACGCGGTGGCTGGGGGCGTTCTCTCCGGTAGCGCGGGCCTCGGAGACGATGCGGACGTTCTTGGTCTGCAGGCTGAGGGTGACGATTTCGCCGGTGTACTCGTTGTTGCCGGTCTTCTTGAAGGTGCCGATGGTCGCCATGGTAGTTCTCCTTGAACTCTGTTCCGAGCCCGCACCATTGCGGCCTCGATGGCGATCGACAGGCCGGAGGCGATTGACGGCGCACCCCGCAGGGGCCTGACAGCAAAGGAGGGGCTTTCTTGGCTCGCGAGGAATGACGGCGCAGCCGGCAGGGGAAGAAAGTTTCGACGCCGCTGTTGCGGCATAGGCGATCGAGGCGCAGCCGACCTTCGGCCAGATCAGCCCATTGAAGAGGCCGTTTTGGAGCGGTCGACCTGACAGAGACGGCATCACAGGAGAACGCGGCGACCGCCCCGGACCGATGGACCGTGACGACGCCTGACACCGCGGTTCAAACCAGCTCCGGCGGACGCTCCGTTCCGCCGGCTCCTGCCCGTCGCCCACGCGATCGCCCCCTCTCAGCACTCGCACCGTCGTTGGGCGCGCCGTCAGGGCATTGCCCCCACCACCGTCACCGAGGGCATGGCGCGTCAGTTGGGTTAGCCGTTGATCCGATCAACGCGATTGCGAACGACCCTGCCGACGAAGAGCGCGACACGTAAGACATCAACCCACCGTCCTGCCGCCGCCGGCAACGATGTCAGGCGCGCGCGACGTTCTGCCCGGTTGGCCCGGGCGCGGCCATTGCTGTCACCCGAATCAGCGCCGTGACACCAACGGCGACTGCGCCGATGACGGAGAAGATGATCTGCCAGGTGTCGGAGGGCATGGTGTGTTTCACGATGCCATGTGTCGCATGGTAGCCGGCGAGCGCCGCAGGCGCGACGAAAGCGAGTGCGATCGCGAGCCGTATCCAGAGCGGACGGATGAAGGCGAGCAGGAACTGCCCGAGGCCGAGCGTCAGTGCGGCGGCGGCGAGGCCGACGAGGATTGCCCCGAGCCAACCGGCGCCGGTCTGGAAGGCCCAAGTCCCGGCACTGACGCCCGCGAAGAACGGAAGCGCGAAGACAGCCAGTGTGAATAGAAGCCAGCACAGGGCGCCGATCGCCACGATGCTGGAGAGGATGCCGATGAAAACCATGGTGGTGTTCTCCGTGAGATAGAGGTCTGACGGTCGCGCCTCCACCACCACCACGGCGCGTTGCCAGTATAGCCGAAGAGAAGGCGGGACGGGAGCGGAAATCCCGTAGGATTCCCGCTTGCAGTCGCGACGCCTTGCCCGCGGTCAGCGGGCGAAGGGATCGATCTCGTGAACGATGGCGGCGAGTTCGCCGTCATATTCGCCGGCCGGCATGACGCCCATGGTGCCGTCGCCGGCCTGGAAGATGACGATGGTGACCATGAGGCTGGTAGCGAGGCTGAAGGCGAAGGCGTGAGCTTGATTGAGGGACATCTGACCGGCTCCTGTCTTGGAGGCGGGAGACCATCTCCCGCGCGACAGGCGCCCGATGTGTCCGGCCGATGGCCGCGATCACCGCGCAGGCGAAGCCGGAGCGGCGGCACGCTTTGCGTAGTCCGACCCTTTACGGGTTGATGGCGTCAGGCCAGCGGCTGGACCAAGGATCAGCGCATTGGAAGCGGGGGATGGTTTTCCGCCATGACCGGGGCCACCATGGAAACGCCCGTTCAATGCTTTCGCGCCAAAGCATCGCCGCCATGCTGCCGGTCGTGATGCTGCCGACATGGCCGGGTATGATCATGCAAAGCGCAGTTGTCGAAGAGAATGCCCATGCCGAAGGTGCCTGAGAAGACCGACTTCCCCGTCAGCCAGGTGCGGCGCTATCTGGAGCCCGGTCCGATCGTGCTGGTGTCATCAAAGTGGCAGGGCGCGACCAACATCATGACGCTCGGTTGGCACACGATCCTGGAATTCTCGCCGTCTCTGGTCGGCCTGATGATCTCCGGCGGCAATCACAGCCACCACATGATCCGCGAAAGCCGGGAATGCGTGGTCAACCTGCCGACGACGGCGCTGACCGATACCGTGGTGGGGATCGGCAACACGTCGGGGGCCGAGATCGACAAGTTCGCCAAGTTCAATCTCACGCAGCAAGAGGCGAGCAAGGTCGAAGCGCCGTTGATCGGCGAATGCCATGCCAGCTTCGAATGCCGCCTTCACGACGACGCGCTGGTCGACAAGTACAATTTCTTCATCTTCGAGGTGGTGAAGGCGCATGTCGCCACGTCGCCAAAGCATCCCGAGACGCTGCATTACACCGGCGATGGCGTGTTTGTGGTGTCCGGCAAGGTCATCAGCCGCAGATCGCTGTTTCGACCCGAGATGCTGTGAGAGGCGGCGCTTACGCGCCACCTCCCTTCGGGCGGAAGTCGAACAGCGGGATGCCGAGCTTCCTCGCCTTGTCGGCGAGATTGTCCTGAATGCCGGTGCCGGGGAAGACGATGACCCCGATCGGCAGGACGTCCAGCATCTGATCGTTGCGCTTGAACGGTGCGGCCTTGGCATGTTTCGTCCAGTCGGGGGCGAAGCCGACCTGCGGCACCTTGCGGGCGTCGGCCCATTTGGCCGCGATCTTCTCGGCGCCCTTCGGCGACTTGCCGTGCAGCAGCACCATGTCGGGGTGCTTGGCGTGGACCTGATCGAGCTTGGCCCAGATCAGGTGGTGATCGTTGAAGTCGAGCCCACCGGTAAAGGCGATCTTTGCACCGGCAGGTAGTAGCACCTGATTGTCGGCGCGCTTCTTGGCGGCGAGGAAGTCGCGGCTGTCGATCATCGCCGAGGTCAGGTTGCGGTGGTTGACCATCGATCCGCTGCGCGGTCGCCAGTTCGATCCGGTGTGGCGCTCGTAGTGCTCGGCGGCCTGGTCGCGCATCAGCTCGAAGGCGTTGCGGCGTTCGATCATGGTCTGGCCCTCGGCCGTCAGGCGTTCCAGCTCGACGGCCTTCACTTCGCTGCCGTCCTGTTCGCGCTGGCCGCGGCGCTGCGCCTGCTCGTTGTCGTCCAGCTCGCGCTCGATCCGGTCGGTGGCTCGGTGGAAGACGTTGACCGTCGACCAGAGGAGATCGTCGAGGTCGGGCTCGAGGCGGGTGTCCTCCAGGGTGACGATCAGGGCGTCGAAGATATCGGCGATGGCGCCGGCGACATGGTCGCCCTCCGGAAGTGGTCGGGGATCGGGTTCATCCGTGAAGGGACGGTAGCCGTAGAGCTGGAGTTCGCTGAGGACATGGTCGGTGGGGGAAGAGGCGTGATGCGGTTCGTAGTCGTCGTGCTCGCTCATCGGGATGCTCCGTCGGTTCGACCGCGACCCTCGCGGCCTTCATGGCGACGAAAGCCGGCGGGCGGGCCGGACCTGCACCCGCAGCGAAGCGGAGGGCCGGAGCATAGCGGAGGATGACGAAGGCGGGCTATTTTGCCTCGCGATGGAAAGCGGCCTCTGGCCGCGCCGGAAAATAGTCCGCCGCAGGCATTGCGGGTCCGGGCCGTTTGCTGGCCGATCGCCCTCTCGAAGGCCGGGGCGCGGTTCTCTCCGATCTGGGGAGCATCCGAGCGATGCCGACGACGGCGCTCCCGCCGTCTGCATTCTCCTTGCGGCTTATGCCGCCAGCGCCATGAAGCGTGCGACGTCCTGGGGCGCGATCTGCACCCGTGCCGCTGCCCGGAGGCTGTCCAGACCAGCGAGACGGAGATCCTCGTTGAAGTCGCCCAGGCTCGGAGACACCACGACCGCCTCGATCCCGGCCGCGTTCGCCCGTTCGATCAACGTCGTCATCGCACTGTCGCCGGCCGGATCATTGTCGCGGGCGATGTAGAGCCGTCGCAGCGCGTCGGGGAACAGGATGGCCGAGAGATGTGCCGCCGAGAGCGCCGCCGCCATCGGCATGGTGGGCAGCGCCATCCTGAGCGACAGCATCGTCTCGATGCCTTCGCCCGCCGCCATCACGTCGCCCGCCACACCGAAGCGAACGGCGTGCCCGATGAGGTCGCCCATCGCCCGTCTCGGCGTGTCGATCGGGGCTTTGCCCGAGCCGTTCGGTGCGAGCCAGGTGCGATGCGCGCCGGTCTGATGCCCGGCGAGATCGGTGACCGATGCGACCATCGCCGGCCAGGTCTCGGTCGGGGAATGCTCGTCAGGCCGGTAGTAGCAGCGAGGATGGAAGCGTAGGCTTCCGGTTCCGTGCAAATCCGTAATGCCGCGTGTGCGGAGATACGTCTTTACGAGCGTGCCTGAGATCGGCTGCGCCATGGCAAAGAGCCGCCGTGCCGCTTCCGGTGATCCGGATGGTGCCGGTGTCTTGCGCTCGCCGTCATGCGGACGATCCGGTTCGGGACATGGCATCGACAGAAAGGCGCGCGCCTCATCGGCGACGTCCTTGAAGTCGACCAGGCCGCAGCTCTCGCGGATGACGTCGAGGAGATCGCCATGCTCGCCGGTGGCGGCGTCGGTCCATTTGCCGGCGGTGCCCTTGCCGGTTTCGCCGCCCTTTAGCCGCACGAACATCGAGCGGCCGGGCGTGTTGCGCACATCGCCGACCAGCCAATAGCGGCCCTCCCGATGACCGGCAGAGAGGTAGTGGCGGCACACCGCCTCGGCCTGCCGGCCGAGACGGATTGCCAGTTCGGAGGCGTCCTGCCGTGCCATCACGCCGCCTCCCGCTCGCCGATACGCTCGACGGGATAGCGCTCCAGCACCTTGGCGAGGATGGTCGCCCCGGTCGTATCGGTCGGCACAAACATTCGCAGCTTCCACGAGATGATTTCGTGGAATAGGCCATATGCCCGCAGGCGATCGCGCATGGCGTCGGTGAAGCCCGACAGTTCGATGCGGTTGGCGCCCATGACCCGGACGCGGCGAAGCTGGAGACCCTCGGTCAGATCGAGGATGGTCTTGCCGTCCATCAGCGCCATGAACGCGTAGTCGGGCGTCAGGGTTGACGTGCCAGCCGCGAGCGCGCCGGCCACCCATGCCGGGGAGACGCGGCGGCCAACGATGCGCTCGCCGTCATCTGTCTGGAGTCGATAGACCCGCGTCGACTCGTTCGGCAGCCGCTTCCAGATCGGCAGCAAGAGCCCGCTGACGACATGGATGGTGCTATCGGCATATTCCGGCACCTCGGCGGCCTCGGCATTCCAGGCCGCTGTGAAGCCAGCCCGATCCGCGTCGACCCAATGGGTCTCGTCCATCATCCTGATGGGGATGTTGTGCGCCTCCATGGGCCGGATCAGCCGCACGCGCCGTTCGATCTCGCCATCGTCCAGCATGATGCTGGTGGTTGGTATCTGCACGGCGGCGCGGCCCGAACGCTCGTTGACCAGCAGCTTCGCGCCTGCGTCATCGAGATGGTCGAGCGCCTCGGCCAGCGTCACGGGACGGTTGCGCTGGCGCTGGTTGATGGTCAGCAGCCGGGCCTCGGCCCCGGTGCCAGGATGAACGTGGATCGTTCGGCGGTCGGTGACGATGAAGCTCTCGGCCTGCAGCGTCTCCAGCCCGACGTCGTAGCTGCCGGAAGCGATAGCGCCTTCGATCTTGGCGTTCAGCAGCCGCTCGAACGCCGTGAACAGGACGCCCTGAAGTTCGATGGTCAGCGCAAGCAGCCGGTTGAGAAAGGTGGTGATCGGCGGCAGTTCGTCCTTGATGCCGGTGGAATCCATCAGCGAGAGGCCGGTGGCATCCTCGAACATCTGGAGCGAGCAGCCGTCGACCTTGCCGCGCACCAGCAGCAGGTAGAGTTGCCGCAGGGCGTCGCGGGCGTAGTGGCTTTCCAGATTGTCTTCGGGCCGGAACAAGCCCTGGCCGCCGGTCTGGCGCTGGCCGCGCGTGATCGCGCCCAGGGTGTCGAGGCGGCGGGCGATGGTCGAGAGGAAGCGCTTTTCCGCCTTCACGTCGGTCGAGATTGGCCGGAACAGCGGCGGCTGCGCCTGGTTAGTCCGGTTGGTGCGGCCCAGGCCCTGAATGGCGGCGTCGGCCTTCCACCCCGGCTCCAGCAGGTAGTGGACGCGCAGTCGCTGGTTCCGCGCCGACAGGTCAGCATGGTAGCTGCGCCCGGTGCCGCCGGCGTCGGAGAAGATCAGGATGCGTTTTTGATCGTCCATGAACGCTTGGGTCTCGGCCAGATTGGCCGAGACGGCACGGTTCTCCACGGCGAGGCGGTCAATGCCGCCGGGACTGGTCTTGCGAACAATGCGCCGCGAACGTCCCGTCACCTCCGCTACGACATCGGTTCCGAAGCGCTGGACAATCTGGTCGAGCGCGCCGGGGACCGGTGGCAGCGAAGCGAGCCTCTCGATCAAACGGTCTCGACGGGCAACAGCGTCACGGCTCTCGACCGGCTGGCCGTCGCGAAACACCGGTCGCGACGACAGATTGCCCTCGCTGTCGGTGAACGGCTCGTAGAGCTGCACCGGAAAGGAATGGGCGAGGTAATCCAGAACGTATTCGCGCGGAGTGATGTCCACCCGGACGTCGTTCCATTCCTCGGTGGGGATTTCCGCCAGGCGGCGCTCCATCAGGGCTTCGCCGGTCGACACGATCTGGATCACGGCGGCATGGCCGTCGATCAGGTCCTGCTCGATCGAGCGGATCAGGGTTGGCGTCTTCATCGAGGTCAGCAGATGGCCGAAGAACCGCTGCTTGGCGGATTCGAAGGCTGAGCGCGCCGCGGACTTGGCCTGGCGGTTCAGCGTGCCGCCGTCGCCGGTGATGTTGGCGGCCTGCATCGCCGCGTCGAGATTGTTATGGATGACAGCGAAGGCGCCGGCATAGGCGTCGTAGATGCCGGTCTGCTCGGGGGTGAGCTGGTGCTCGACCAGTTCGTATTCGACGCCGTCATAGGAGAGCGACCGTGCGGTGTAGAGACCGAGCGAGCGCAGGTCGCGGGCCAGCACCTCCATCGCCGCGACGCCGCCATCCTCGATCGCCTCGACGAATTCGGCGCGGGTCGAGAACGGGAAGTCCTCGCCGCCCCAGAGACCGAGGCGCTGAGCGTAGGCGAGATTGTGGACGGTGGTCGCGCCGGTCGCCGAGACATAGACGACGCGCGCATTCGGCAGGGCGTGCTGGAGCCGTAGGCCCGCGCGGCCCTGCTGCGAGGCGGCGATGTCGCCGCGTTCTCCCTTGCCGCCAGCGGCGTTCTGCATGGCATGGCTCTCGTCGAAAATGATCACTCCGTCGAAGTCGGAGCCCAACCATTCGACGATCTGCTTGACGCGGGAAAGCTTCTCGCCGCGGTCGTCGGACCGTAGCGTGGCATAGGTGGTGAATAGGACGGCTTCGGAGAGGGTAATGTCCTTCCCCTGCGGGAAGCGCGACAGCGGCGTGACCAGCAGGCGCTCCATGCCGAGGGCCGACCAGTCGCGCTGGGCGTCCTCCAGCAGCTTGTCGGATTTCGAGATCCACACCGCCTTGCGACGGCCCTGCATCCAGTTGTCGAGGATGATGCCGGCCGATTGGCGACCTTTGCCGGCGCCGGTGCCGTCGCCGAGCATGAAGCCGCGGCGGAAGCGCACGGCGTTCGGCGCATCGTCGGGCGCGGCCGAGACGACGTCGAAGGTTTCGTCGAGCGTCCACGAACCGGCGAGGAAGTCGGCATGTGCCTCGCCGGCGTAGATGACGGTTTCGAGCTGGGCGTCGGAGAGAAGGCCATCCGAGACGATGTTGGCGGGCAGCCGGGGCCGGTAGCTCGGCTTGGGCGGCGCGACCGACGCCATCGCCACGGATTGCACAAGCTTGGTCGGATGGGCCTGCGCGCCGGGAATGCGGATCGCCTGCAATCCGTATTCTTCATAGATCGCGTCGGTGATCCGGCCGTCTTCGGCGGGCGTCCAGTCCACGGTCTCATAGGCGAGTTGGACGCCTTCGGGCTCGATGGACGCCGGCGTGGCGGGACGTGCAGCGGTGGTGCGGGCGAGGTATCCGCGAACAGTCCGGGGCGTCGCGGCGAATGCCGAGGTTGCAACCGGCGGGAGGGCCGCGGTCAGGCGCTGCGGAACCTGCGTCTCGATCCAGCCGAGCAGCGTGGCGATGTCGGCCGAGATACCAGGCGAAGAGGGAAACGCCTCGCGATCGTCGGCCGGAAGCTTGTCGATAACCGTCAGCCGGGTGTCGATGGTCGTGCCATGCTTGGCATAGACCGAGCCGTCCACGGCCGCAGTGAAGACGACGCGGCCACGCTCCTGGAGCCGGACGAAGGCCGCTGCCCAAGCCGGATGGTCGGGGCTGAAGTTGGCGCCGGTGATCGCCACCAGCCGCCCGCCATCGGCGAGCCGGGCCAGTGCCGAAGCGACATGGCGATAAGCGGCGTCGGCCACGCGGCCGGAGACGTTTGCCATGACGGAGAATGGCGGGTTCATAAGCACGACGGAGGGGGTGGCGCCCGGCGCGAGATGATCGTTGATCTGGGCGGCGTCGAAGCGCGTGACGGCAACGGCCGGAAACAGCGCAGCGAGCAGATCGGCGCGGGTTTCGGCCAGCTCGTTGAGGAGGAGCGTTCCGCCTGATATCTCGGCCAGGATGGCGAGCAGGCCGGTGCCAGCCGACGGCTCCAGCACGATGTCGCCAGCAGCAATGGAGGCGGCCGCCACGGCGGCGAGACCGAGCGGCGCCGGCGTCGAGAACTGCTGGAGCGCCTGCGATTCTTCCGAGCGCCGCGTATGTGTCGGCAGGAGCCCGGCGATCTTCGTGACCGCGGAAAGTCGTGCAGCCGGAGATGCGGCTTTGCGGAAAAGCGCCTTTCCGTATTTGCGCAGGAAGAGAACTGTCGCGACTTCGCATGCCTCATAGGCCGCCTTCCAGTCCCAGACGCCGCTGGTGTCGGATGCGCCGAAGGCTGCTTCCATCGCAGCACGGAGGATCGCGGCGTCGACGCGCTGGCCGCGTTCGAGATGATCGAGAAGCTGGTGCGCCACGGCGAGGATCGGGGACGCACGGGGGACGGGTGCGGCCGGGAGGGCCACGGGAGACAGAATGTTCATGGGAAGAACCTCGGGACAGTGGAAGGGACAAGCCCGGACGGCGCTCTCTCTCAACCGCCGGGACTCGACCCGTCGCGGCCGTCCTCTTCCTCTCGTCCGCCGACATAAAAAAACGCCCGACCTTGAGGCCGGGCGCTGAGGGGAAGACGAGCCCAATTCAGTCGATCGCCTGGAAGATTTCGGCGGATTCCGGATGGTCAGCGGCGTAGTCGTAGAGGCGGCCATATCCTTCCGACATCGCGTCGACCGGATACTTGAAGGAGAGATGGGAGAAGGCGAAAAGCGTCGCGATGATGCCGGCGGCGTCGGCCGATACCTCGCCCTCATAGCCATTGGTGTCGCAGACGATCTGAAAGCGGGGCTTCGAGGTTGGCGCGAGGTATAACGGCCTCCCGTCGCGCTCATAGAAGTCCCAGAGACCGCCACGATAATCGAGCGGGCTCAGGCGCTCCATCAGATGATAGACGGTCATCTCTGCCACAAGGACATGCTGGCGGCCGAAGAGCAGCGGCAGAAAGTCCATCCGGCGAGCCTCCGGTACGAGGGCCACGGCGCGCGCTGGGGAATCGTCGGTGGTGTTTATAATGTCGGGCATGGGCCGGCGGCGCTCTCTCTCGACCGGACCGGCTCGAACCCGTCCCGGCCGTCCTCTCACTCTGGCGCGCGGCATGACCGCCTGATCGCGCGGACTTCCGAGGTGGGATGCGCGGCGCTACACTCCTTCATCCAGCACATGGCGAAGCGCGGCCTCGGCGATCGGAGACGCATGTCCGCCCGACCTAGCGAGGCGCCGGAGGGAGAAGGTGATGAAGGGAAGTGTGATCGGCATGGTGGCCGCAGGATGCCTCGTGGTGGGCTTTGGGGCGGGATTCGCGCTCCGCCCGGTGATCGCGCCCGGCGGCGCATCAGCCGCCGCGGTCGCGGGCGTGGCGCAGCCGACAGAAGAAGAGGCCATCGCAGCCGTCCGCCGGCATCGCCTCTTCACGGGGACGTCGCTGGCCAATGCGACGCTCAAGCTCGGTGATTGTTCGCCGGGTGGTGTCGGGCCTGGCGTGACGTGCATGACGCAGCTCACGATGGACACGACCAGGGCGAACGCCACGCCCCAGAACCGGCCGGTCGGCTTTGCTCGCGTCAACGGTCAGTGGGAAGTGGCCGTCTGGTAGGATCAGGCGGCCATTTCGCCGCCAGTATTGGGCGGAAGGTAAGCGTCATAGGGATTACCGTCTGCCAGGTGGCCAAACGGCGTGAACATATAGTCGCCACCGTCACGGCCGACCGCACAGATGACATAACGCGGCTCGCCGGTTGCGGCGTCGGTGCATTCCATCAGCGCCAGGTCGCCGCTTTCCGCGGCGCGCAGCAGGGTCTGGAAGTTGGCGCGCGTGTGATCGGGAATCATCGCGCACCTCCCTCAGCGAGCCAGCGGCGGGTGCTCATCCATTCGATCGTGCGGCCTGTGCCGAGATCGAGCAGATGGGCGCCGCCGGAGAAGCCGTCGACGACAGGGTCCGAGGCAATGCCGGCCCACTGAAACCCCCAGGTGCCGGTGAGCGCGAAGGTTTCGGCGCAGCGCATGACGAAGGTGATCAGCAACTGCGGATCGGCGGTGCCGGGGTCACGAAGCCAAAGTCGCGTCGCGCCGTGCTCGGGCGTCAGCGAGAGCAGGAACGGCTCGGTGGGCGGCTCCTCGCGACCGTTCTCGGCCATCAGCGCGGTGTAGATGTCGAAAGCCCGCGCGACATTGGCGACCGAGCCGACGTCGAGCAGGCAGGAGAAACGGGTGAGATAATCGGGCATGTCGGGCTCCTGAAACGAAAAGAGCCCGGCGCTGGGCCGGGCTCGGGGCAATCGGGTCGTGGCTGGGAGGGGGGGGCTAGTAGCCGAACTGCCAGGACGGCCAGATTGGCCGTCGTCAGCGGCCGCCACGGCCTGGGTGAGGTATTCGGGATCGCCCTCGACCACGATAGGGTCGCGGACGGGCGTCTCATCGATGACGGTCACTCGCGAAACGAGGCCATCTTCGACCTCGACGTGGACCGGCACGAAATACTGGAAGACGACGCGCCGGATCGGCGCGGGGCTGGATTGCACCATGTGAACGCTCCTTCGATTTGGGGGAGAGGTGCGGAGCGGCCGAAGCCGCCCCGCGAGCCGCTTATTCGGCGGCGACGAGGCGACGTTCGTCGTCCTCGCCATCGGCAGGCGTTTCCGACTCGTCGTCGGCGCTGAGGAAGTCAGGCAGCTCGGCCCCCTCGGTTTCGCCGCCACCGTCCGCGTCCGATGCGGGATCGCCGTCAATGCCGGCAAGCCGAAGCGGCTCGGGCAGCCAACTGCTATCGGCCAGGAGACGCTCGGCCTCCTTTGCCATGTCGCCCTTTTTCAGATGACCGATCAGCTCGGCGGCTCGCTCGCCGGCGCCTTCGCGGACGGCTTCGAGGATGCGCGGCTTGGTGACACGGTTGAGGTAGTTGCCGAAGGTCGGGCGCCAGCCGGCTTCGACGATGTCGAGCCCGGTCGCCCGCGTCAGCCGGTCGGCCTGCGCAAGCCTCATGTCGAGCGTGTGCTGCGACACGCCGCCCGCGCTGTGCGGGTTCGGCCGCTCGTAGAGCGCGTTCACGCCATAGCTGACGCAATGCGCTACCAGAGCCATGCGGCTGGCATCGTCAAGCGCGGCGAGCCAGTTCCAGAGGGCGTCATCGTCCTTCGGGATGTCGGCGGCCCAGGCTTCGTGACGCTCCTGCACGGCCCGCGCGGAGGGGCTGTCCTTCAGCGTCTCGTCCTGAACCGGGAAGAAGACGTGCTTCACCCCGGCTTCCATGGCGCCCGTATACATGCGGGTCATGAAGTTGTCCGAGATCAGCTTGTGAAGAAGCGCCGTCATGGCGATGTGAGGGTTTTCCGCCACGGCGTTGCGCAGCGCGAGGGTTCGGTAGGCGGTCAGTTCGATCACGAGGCGTTCGGGCAGCGGCTTGATCCCGTCGTCCTCATCGTCGTCATCGGACTCGGCAGGTTGGCCGCCGATGGTGATGACGGCGCGTTGCACTGATGGGCGATCGGCGTCGACGGATTCGGTGTCCGTCTCCGATCCCTCCTCGCCATCGGTCCGGACCTGAGGGACATCCTCGGGCCGGACGAAGCCGCGATCGACCGAAAGCGATCCGTTGGCGTCGATGCTGACGAAGACGCCAGCGATGGCGATGTCTGCCGGCTCGAAGTGCTCGGGGCGATCGTCGAAGGCGGCCAGAGCCGTCTCGATCTCGCCCATACGCTCGTCGACCTGGTCGGGCAGTTCGTCGGCGTCTTGATATTCCGCTTCGAGCCTGGCCTGCTCGGCGGTGAGCGCGTCGATGGTCGCCTGTTCCTCGGCCGTCAGATCGATTGGCGTGCCGGGGATTTCCCGCAGACCGCGCACGGCGTCGTAGGGGAAACTGACCGCGACCTCGATCCACTTCCAGCCCTCGGCGGCGATCGCCTCGGCCTCGGCCTTCAGCTTCTCGGCGACGAGTCGATCGAGAAGCCCGACGTCCTGCAGCCAGCCGCCATCGTCGGCCTGGAACAGATCGCGCATGACGATCCCTCCGGCCGCCTCATAGGCTTCGGTGCCAAGGAAGACGGCGCGCTTGTCTGAGGCGCGCACCGTGGTTTCGGTCAGCATGCGCCGGATCTGATAGGGCTCCTTCGACCAGGCGTCCTTGATCGCGTCCCAGACCTGGGTCTGACGCTCGTGGTCGTCGGAGACGGTGAAAGCCATGAGCTGCTCCAGCGTCATGCCGTCGTCGGCATAGACGTCGTGCAGGGTGGGCGACACGGTTGCGAGGCGCAGCCGCTGCTTGACCACGTTGACGGGCACGAAGAATGCCGCGGCGATCTCCTCCTCGGTCATGCCCTTGGTCAGCATGTCGTGGAAGGCGCGAAACTGATCGAGCGGATGGAGCGCAGCGCGCTCGATGTTCTCGGCGAGCGACACCTCCTCGGGGAGGATGGCGCCGTCGCGATCGCGGACCACGCAGGGGACGGGCGCGACCTTGGCGAGACGCTTCTGCTTCACCAGCAGTTCGAGCGCGCGGAAGCGGCGGCCGCCGGCGGGCACCTCGAACATGCCGGTCTCGTTGCCTTCGGCGTCAACGACGGGGAAGACGCTGAGGCTCTGGATCAGGCCGCGACGAGCGATCGAGGCCGCGAGGTCCTCGATCGAGACACCGGCCTTCACGCGCCGGACGTTGGACTGGCTGAGCACCAGCTTGTTGAAGGGGATGTCGCGCGAGGACGACAGGATGATCTTCTGAACGGCAGTAGCCATCGGGATTTACTCCGCGACGGGCGGCCGAGAGACTCTCTCTCAACCTCCAACCCGTCACTGAGCGAAGCGCCGCCCTCTTCCTCTAAAGGGGGCAGCGCCACGGACCGGCGAACCAGAAAGGCACGGAAGCGCAAAGCCGGAGACATGGGAAACCGCATCCCCGGCTTCGCGGAAATCAGGCAGCTCGATCGAGCAGCTTCTTGGCCTTGCCCTCCATGTCGAGGCGGGCGTCCTGATGGGGCTTGTCGCGCGCGACGGCGGTGATGCCCTGCACGAAGTCGAAGACGGACTCAGGCGGACGGCCTTCCTCGGCCAGCACCCTGTCGATGATCTTGCCGGTCTCGGCCTTGGAGAAGCCGCGCCGACGCAGGAAGTCGGTGCGGTCCTCGTCCGTTCTGGCGACGATCCGTTCGCGGGCGGCCTTGATGCCGTTGACGAACGGCAGAGGCGAGGAGTTCGCGAAGTTCAGCAGCGCCGGGGCCGCCTCGTGCGCGAAGCGATTGGCTGCATATTTGGAGTGGCGGATGGTGATTTCCTCGAAATCTTCCACGCCCCACAAATTGCGATTCTGGCAAACCGCGCGGAGATAGAAGCTCGCCATGCCGAGCGTCTTGGCACCGACCTCGGAATTCCAGCAGTAGAAGCCGCGGAAATATAAGTCGGGCGAGCCGTCAGGCAGGCGGCCAGCTTCGATCGGATTCAGATCGTCGACCAGGAACAGGAAAACGTCACGGTCGGAGGCATAGAGCGTGGTCGTATCCTTGGTGATGTCGACGCGCGGATTGTAGATGCCGGTCGACCAGTCGAGCACGCCCGGGACCTTCCAGCGTGTGTCGCCTGTGCCGTTGCCGGCGATGCGCTGCACGGCCTCGACCAGTTCGTGGTCGAAGATCCGGCCATAATCCGGGCCGGTGACGGCGCGCAGTTCGACGCGGCCGTTGTCGGTTTCGAACGTCTTGATCTGCTCGGCCCGATTGGAGGTCAGGCCGTACTGCAGGTTGATGGCGGCAAGCGCGGCTGGGAGCTGCCGAAGATAGGCGGCGGGGGCGCCGACCAGGCTGGCGAGCTGACCGAAGGACCAGTGTGTTGGCGCGATTGCCGCATCCGTGCCCGGCAGGATCAGGGCCAGCCGCTCTGAATCGTTGCGGTTCGCCTCGACATGGATGAGCGCGCTCTCCACCACCCGCGTCCGGCTACGTTCGGTGCGGTCACGGACCGTGTGGGCCAACTCCGACAAGGAGAGGTAGCGCTCGTCGGCCGGACGCGAGAACCACTCCGACGAGACACGGCCGATCCGCTCGCCACGACCGACATCGACCTTGTAACCGCCGCTGGTGTCACGGCGTGCATCGAGGACCTGCATATTCATGGAACCAATCTCCATGACGGGCGTCGGAGACCTCTTCTCCAACCTTCAACCCGTCACAGAAAACCGATCCACGCTCTCACTCTCAGCAGGGCGTTGCGGGGCAGCCGCCCCGCAGAAGGGGTCGGCCGAGACGGCGGGCTCGGACGTAGGGGAAGGCTTTCCCCTCAAGGGACGGGTAGGCCCCGGCGTTGCCTCAAAAATAAGCCTATAATGCTCAAGGAGTGGTTCTGCGGCCGGGCGACTGGGCGCACTGGGTCTATCTGACGAAGCCTGAGAGCGAGTTGTTGCGCCCGTGCGCGGCGAGCGCGCCTAGCGTCGAAACGGTGCCGCCCTGCAGCGACGGCTGATTACAAGATTCGTTTGCTCGGCAAGCATCGAAACCTGTTCAATCTGCGGACACTTAGGTGGTGTGGACGGATTTGACCAAGGTGAATCCTGCTGCGAGAGCGACGATGGATGCGAAGTTACGCTTCGTCTTCTCGCAGCGTAGGGCTACCCGCTTGAAGCGTTTGAGCTTGCCGACGGCCTGCTCGATACGGGCGCGGCCCTTGTAAATGGCCTTTGCAAAGAAGCCGGGCCTGTCCTTCTCGTTGGCCTTGTGCGGAATGACCGGGATGATGCCGCGTGAACGCGCCGCCTGTCGGTTGGCCTTGCTGGCGTAGCCCTTGTCAGCGACCGCCGCACGCGGATCGACATCGGGGCCGAGCGCCAGCAGGATCGGGAAGTGCGGCGCATCGCCCTTCTCCCCTCCGGTCAGGTCGAAGGCGATGGGATGGCCGTCGAAGTCCGTCTTCAGGTGGATCTTGGTTGAGAAGCCGCCGCGCGAGCGACCGAGCGCCTGACCCTTTTGCCCCCTTTGGCGCCGGCTGCCGAGACATGGGCGCGCACGATGGTGCTGTCGAACATCTGCACCAGATGCGCCGACGACGACAGCGCGGCGAGGTGATCGAAGAAGGTCTCGAACACGCCGGCCTTGCTCAGCCGGTCGAAGCGTTTCCACACGCTGTTCCACTTGCCGAACCGTTCCGGCAGCGTTCGCCAGGTGATGTTGTGAACCGTGAAATAGTGCATCGCTTCGAGAAACAGACGGTCATCCCGACCCTTGTCACCACGGCGCGGCAGCGAGGCGCGAAACACCTCCAGCGCAACCGACCAATCCGCCTCATACATCTTCGTGGACATCGCCGACCTCCAAATCAGTCGGCTCTCCATGAATCAGACAAAGCGCGTCAGAGGAACCCTATCCGATCTTCGTGCGGCAATCCGTCCACACCGCCTAGGTCGAAGAGTGCTACTACATGAGTCCAAGAAATAGATACTAAAACATAGTGGGGGGTTGGGGTGAGAATTGTCCGCGTTCACGTAGAAAATTTTCGCGGCATAAAGCTCGCTGACATATATTTCGAGGGTACAACCGTCCTCCTAGGCGACAACAACACCGGGAAGTCGACAGTATTCGAGGCGATCGAACTGGCGATCGGAGCGGATCGGCTGGCGCGAACGCAAGCCATCGACGAGCATGACTTTTATGGCGGCGATTATCGCGCCGTAGAGAACCAGCCTCCTAAGATCATCGTGGTCGAGGTGGTGATCGCGGGCCTGGACGAACAGCACTGCACGAAGTTCCGGAACAATCTCGAATTTTGGCGCACGGCCGACCGATCGCTTTTGGGCGCGGGTACGGCCGGCGGTGCGGCGCAGGCCGGCACGGAGCCGGCCGTTCGCGTGCGGTTTGAAGGCGCCTATGATTCCGAGAACGACGAGTTCACCGCGAAGACGTGGTTTGCCGTTCCACGTCAGGAGGACGGCACGCCTATCAGCGAATGTCGCTCAGGGGACAAACGGGAGTTCGGATTTCTCCATCTTCGGGCACTTCGGACTGGAAACCGGGCACTGTCGATGGAACGCGGCTCCCTCCTCGATGTGATCCTGAAGACATATGAAGTCCGAACCCGCATGTGGGAGGGATTGCTCGGTCGCCTGCGCGGTCTCGATGTGGTGGGCGAGGAAGATGCTGAGTTCGGCCGGATACTGACCGCGATACGCGACGCGATGCGGGAGATCGTTCCGGGCGAATGGGCCGACGCGCCGCACCTGCGGGTCTCAGAGCTGACACGGGAAGATTTGCGGCGCGTTCTGAAGTCATTTTTGGCGACCGGTGTGCCGGGCTATGCGGCTCCGTTTCAGCACCAGGGATCGGGAACCATCAATGCGCTCGTGCTCGCGATGCTCGGGCTGATTGCCCAGCGCCGGAATGGACGGGTCATCTTCGCCATGGAGGAGCCCGAGCTTTCTCTGCCGCCGCATGTTCAGAAGCGTGTGGTGGACAAGGTGCGCGAGCTTGCAGCCCAGGCGCTGTTTACATCGCATTCGCCCTACGTCATCGAGCAATTCACGCCCGAGCAGATGACGGTCCTGACGCGCGATAACGCCGGGCTGCTAACCGCGACGAGCGTGGTTTTGCCCGATAATCTCAAGCTCAAGATTTTCAGAGACGGCTTCCGGACTCGCTTTTGCGAGGCGTTGCTGGCGCGCCGCGTCATCGTCGTGGAGGGTAAGACGGAACTGGTCGCCTACAGTGCTGTGGCGCGTCGAGCGGCTGAACTTGCCCCGGCGCAATACAAGCGGCTCGATGCACTTGGGTGGGTGCCCTTCGACGCGGGTGGCCAAACGGCGGTGGCACCGTTTGCAACTTTCTTTCGCGGCCTCGGCAAGACGGTGGCGACGATCTTCGATCAGCAGCAGCCGGAGGCTCGCGCAGCCATCGTGGCCGCGTGCCATGCGCCTTTCGAGCAGCCCTATGCGGGTTTCGAGCATATGCTTCAGGCCGAGGTTTCGCCTGCGATGCAGGCATGGTTCGTCCAGTGGTTTGCCGGCGCCGGCGAGTGGCCGCCCGCACTTGCCCATCTCATTCCACCGAACGGGTCACCGGAGGCGGCTTATCGCGCGCCGTTCCTATCTCTGTTCACGCACAAGAAAGGCGACGACTATCTCACCGTCTTTTTCGATCTCTGCCAGGTCGGGCATTTTCCGCAGACGATGCTGGGAATTTTGACGGCGTTGAAGAACATGGTCGTGCCGCCAATGCCACCAGTTCCGCAGCCGCCGGCGCCACAGCCGCCCGGCGTTTTCGGATAGCCGCGATGGTGTTGATGCTTTGCGATCAGCGGCGAAGGCTATTGGAAACTGAGGGCAGCATTCTCGTTCGCGGGGGTGCTGGATCGGGCAAGACGACGATTGCTCTCGCGAAGGCGTGCGCGGATTTGGCAGCGGGCCGGCTCGGCAACACCGGGAAAGCTTTGTTCCTGAGCTTTGCTCGCGCCACCGTCGCCCGGGTCGCGGAACAAGCGACCGCGACCATCCCGCGCGAACAGTTGGCCCGCATCGAGATCAACACCTATCACGGCTTTGCGTGGACGATCCTCAAGAGCCACGCCTACCTTCTCTGCGCGCGGCCCGGCGTCTCGCTCCTTCTTCCGGCTCAAGCGCGAGGGCGTCTCGCGGGTCTGGACGGGGCAGCTCGCTTGGCAAGGCAACGAGAGCTGTTCGATCAGGAGGGGTTGATCGCCTTCGATCTATTCCCCACGCTTTTGACCGAGTTGTTCGCGCAGGTGCCGCTCTTGGCGCAAGCCTACGCGCGGGCGTACCCGCTGATTATCGTCGACGAATTCCAGGATACGAACGCGGCTGAGTGGCAGATGGTCGCCCAGCTCGGTCAGCACAGTCGGCTGATCGCCTTGGGCGATCCGAAACAGCGCATCTATGATTTTAAGGGTGCCGATCCTCGGCGCTTCGATGAATTTATCGAAGCCTTCAGGCCAACGCAGTTCGATTTTTTGGGCGAAAATCGTCGCAGTCCTGGCACGCAAATCACGGACTTCGCTGACGACATGATCGACGGCGTCTTCAACGCGGTCGCCTACACGGGTGTTTCAATCTCCCGCTACGGTGGGCAAAGCCTCAGACCGTTGAAACAGGAAATTCTTCGTGCCGTCGGCCGGCTGCGTCGCGCAAACGAATGGTCTCTTGCGGTGCTCGTTCCGGCAAATGCACTGGCCGTTGGCGTCTTCGACTATATGGCTCGGGCCGATCATGGATTGCCGCGTTACCCCGTGGAGATCCTGGTCTCAGCGGAAGGCCCGATGCTCGCCGCCGCGATGATCGCGCTGCTGCTCGAACCGCGAGATCATCCCGACCACCTCGGTGCGCTGGTGCTTGATAGCCTCGCGGCCTTTGAGTTGGGACGCAACGAAACTGCGTCGGCCGGAGGGATTACCAAGGCCGCGCGCCTGCGGACGATTGCCCGGTCTTTGCGAGCGCAAGGTGATGCCGGGTTTGGCGCTCGCGGCATAGGGCCGGACGTGCGGGCACTGCTGGAGAGCGTCGCCGCGTATCCTCTCAGTGGAGATCCGATGACGGATTGGCGTTCGATACGCGCGATATTTGAGGCGAGCCCTCGCGCTGAGCTGCAGGCGGTCGCCAAAGAAGCTCGACACATGCGGCTGCTGCGCCGCGGAGCGCAGATCGAGAGCCGGTTCGCCGAGGCGTGGCGTGGTCACGGCGCTTATCGGGACGCGCGCGGCCTGTTGAGCGCAGCGGTGGTCGAGGATCAGTTCGCGGCGACGACGCGGCCCCATCACGGAGTGACCGTGATGACGATTCATAAGGCGAAGGGAAAAGAGTTCGACGAGGTGATCGTGTTTGAGGGAGCCTATCAACGCTATTTGCAACCGCGAGGGGCGGATGCAGAGCGATCAGCACGGTTCAACCTCCATGTGGCTGTTACGCGAGCGCGACGTGCGGTGACCATCATGACGCCGCAAGCGAACCCGTGCCCGCTTCTCCCATAGAATAGGATGTCAGGTGCTTAGTCAGGATGAAGTTGAAGAGCTGACGGCAAAGAAGCTGTGTTACCGATGCGTCGGAGAAGACTATCTCAGCGCGGAAATTCGGCGTGATGGTAAGCGTCGCAAGTGCTCGTACTGCGACAGGACGGCTAAGTCATACTTGATTGGGGAGATGGCGGAGCGCGTCGAAGCCGCGTTCGATCAGCATTACGCTCGAACATCCGATCAGCCGACGTCGTGGCAGCAAACAATGCTCAGCGACAGGGAGTCCGAGTACGAGTGGGATCGCGACGGTGAGCAGACCGTCGATGCGGTCATGAACTCGGCCGACATGCCCGAAGCGGCTGCGGAGGACATCCAGCAGATCCTCGAGGACAAGTTCGATGATTTCGACTCTGCCGCCCTGGGTGAGGAAACCGAATTTTCCAGCGATGCATATTACGAGCAGAAGGGAACGAGCGACCAAGCCTGGCAGGAGGAATGGCGCTCGTTCGAGAAGTCGCTGAAAACAGAAGCACGCTTCTTCAGCAGAGCCGCGGCATCCCACTTGGCGGCGATCTTCAACGGAATAGACGTCTTGCGCAGCCGCGATGGTCGCCCGCTTGTCGTCGATGCTGGCCCGGGCACGAGCTTCAGCTCGGTCTATCGCGCCAGGGTCTTCCAGTCCGATGATAAGCTGGAGGCCGCGCTTTGCCGGCCGGATCAGCAGCTCGGGTCTCCTCCGGCGTTCTTGGCTAGCGCGGGGCGCATGAACGCCCGCGGCATATCGGTTTTCTACGGTGCCAATGATCCAACGGCGGCGATTGCTGAAGTCCGCCCGCCGGTTGGAAGCCAGGTGGCCGTGGCGCAGTTCGAGATCATCCGGCCGCTGAAGCTGCTCGACCTGACCGCCCTGAGCGCGGTCAGCGACGGCGGCAGCGTGTTCGATCCCGAGCTTGCCGGACGATTGGAGCGCGCAATGTTTCTGCGCTCTCTCAGCCAGCGGATTACGCGACCAGTCATGCCCGACGACGAACATTTCGAATATCTGGCAACGCAGGCGGTCGCTGATTTTCTAGCAACCGAGGGGGCCATCTCTCTGGACGGGATCATATTTCCTTCGGTCCAGGCGGCCGGCGCAGTTCTCAACGTGGTGTTTTTCCACAAGGCGGCGCGGGTCGAGAAGTTGGCCGTGCCCGTCGGGGCGGAGATCTCGGCGCGCAGCGGGCATATGGAAGAAGATGGCTGGGAGACCGAGTACGAGGTGATCGAAGAGGTGCCGGCGGCGCCGGACGAACCGCCCCCAGTGAAGGAGGAGGCGGCCGGATGGCCGGATTTTGCTTCGTTGGCAGCGATGCAGTGGGGGCCGCCTGATCCCGATTGGCGCGACCCGAGCTTACGGGTCGTTCTCGATAGCGTCGTCGTGCATCGTGTGAGACGCGTCGAGTTCGAAACCGATGAGTTTTCGGTGGCGCGCCGGCGCTGGCAAAAGAGAAAGCCCGACTTCTAGTCAGGCAGCCGCTTTGGGAATGAGCAAAAGCTCTAAAGCCGCGAGGATCGAGACGTCGAGTTGATAGTCGAAACCCGCTTGGGCGGCTGCCGCGTCCCGCAGAGGCCACCCGGTCCCTAGAGCATATTCTTTACCGCCGAGTCGGGCGCATCACGACGCGACCCACCTATGTCTCCGGGATCATTTGTCGACATCGTCGAACACCGAGCGCTTCTTCGTAGTGACGGCGGAAGAAGGTGGCGTCTCCTCCTTCTTCTGCGTCACGATATGAGTCCAGTCGGTCTCATCTTTAGATTCTTCGTCACGTTCCCGCTTACGTTCTTCGAGCGCCTCAACCGAACGCTTCACGTGGTCGCGCGCATCGTCGATGAAGGCCGTGGCGTCGGCGTCGACACCGATCGCCTCAACGTGGTCAAGCACACCGAGAAGCTTCTTGAAATGACTGTCAGGCTCTTCGTCCAGATCAGCGTCTGCGGCGATCTCGTCGATGCGATCTTCTAGCGACGGCAAAATCGTTGCCCGCAGCGCCAGCCCGAGGCCGACGAGGCGCAGCGGCGGGATGAGCGCGAGCATTTCTTCTTCGTCGAAGAAGGAGACGTCGAGGTCTGTGAGCGCAGCAGATTCAAGCTTTTCGGCCGCTTCCGAACGCAGATCATCGGGTAACACACCGAGATGATGGGCTCGGGCGCGAGCGGCAAGTCGGGGGTCGTTGCCGGCCACGTCGGTTTGCCAGCAGGACCGCCGAAGCAGACCGGGAGACTGCTGAATCGCCTTTCCAAACACGGCCTCGCTGGCACGGTAGGACAGAAAGTGGAACAGCATCCAGTTGCGATGCAATTCATCGGGGGTGCGGCCGAGCCTTGCGACCAAGGCGTCGTCGAGAGTGGTCGGGATGATGAGCGCGTCTCGAATAAGGGGCGAGCCCTCGCAGGTGAAGCTGCTGAGGATGGTGTCGATTGTCGCGCCTCGTATGAGCGCCGCCATCATGTGTGGCTTCTGCCGCAGAATCTCGGTCAGGGCGTCGGAAATCGTGGGATGTGCAAAGGTCCAATTCGCGCCGGAGAGTTTCAGGAAAGAGCCTTTTAGCTCAGTGAAACAATCCTGGATCTTGGTGAGAGTGTAGCCAGTCAGCTCAGCGACCGCTTGGGCGGCCGAAGCATCATGGTCGCTGGGATCGAACCCGGTCTGGTGAACATAAACGAGTATGAGCGCGGCTTGCAGCTGATCGTCCAGGGCGTTGACGGTATCGATCAGATGCTCTGTCGGCTCCTCCATAAAGCGAACGAGCGAACTCTCGCGCGGCGCCAGGCCCTTGGTAAAGTTCGGGTCGCCAAGACGCTCGGCTATGCCGGGGAGGAAGTCGCGAACGGCAGCGACCGCGGCGAGGTGGGGCTTGACGCTCGAACGCCAGCTTTGGCTCTGCTCGCCGAAATTCAAATGATTGTAGAGGATCTGCGCCTTCTCCTCAAAGGTCAGTTCGCCGACATCGACCACGGCGCTGCCATCAGCGAACTGGGCAAGGTTGCGCTGCCCGAGCCGCCGTCGCGCCGCCTCGTAGATGTGCTTGCGGGAGGTCAGGAGAAAACGGTTACCGTGCTTGATCGCCGCCCTCAGCTTCGAGAAGGCCGAAGTCCAGTCCTGCACGTAATCGTCGCGCAGCACATTCGAGCCAAAGGCGTCGTCGATCCAGAAGAAGCGGCCCGGGTCGTTTGGATTCCAGCCGGCCTCGAAATCGCGAGGACTGGTCAAAGCGAGGACTGTGTTGTCGGGATTTTCCGAAGCGATTGTCGAGATGATGGCACCAATCGCCGATTTACCGCTGGACGGGTTACCGAGCAGCAGCACCACGCCATGGTTGGAAATCGCGTTGATCGCGTCGCGATGGGCCTGCGTCGGAACATAGGTACGAAGCTTCGGAATCCAGCTGTCGAGCAGCGCACGACTCTGTTCGCTAAGCCTTTCGTCGACGATCGATGTTAGATCCCCTAGGCCGTAGACCTGCGGGACGAGCGCGCGCAGGCGCGCGCTGCTTCTGATGACCCGAACGATATACTGGCGGCCGAGAATGTGCGGCTTGCGTACACCGAGCGCGCGAAGCCTGGCGCGCATGGCGGCCGCGACGGGTGCGTCCACGCTCATATTGGTCATGAAGGCATAGGTGTCGGCCTGGCCGGCCTTGACCAATTCCTCGACGTTACCGATCTCGGTGGAGAGGTCGCTGGCCTTCAGGGCCTTTGCGGCCTCCGATGTATGCTTGCACTGCACCGTGCCGATCGGCGGGGCGTCGCTTCCCGAGGAGATGAGGAAGACCGCGTCCTGGCCACCGTCCTGGGCTTCGCGGAAGATTTCCACGGGCCGGCCCAGCACGACTTCGCATACCTGCGAGCAAAGATCCTGAAACGCGCGCCAGCCGATGGTATGAAGCGCCAGGTCGCTCCAAGGGCCGTGCGCTTGACGCTCGCGCGATGCCGGAGGTTCGATTTGCGCGCTCTCGGCCTTCATGCAGTGACAACACCACGTAGAACACCGACCGGCATTGGATGGATTTCTTGGTCAATGACAACGCTTGTGGCGCCGAGCGGACCAAGGTCGATATCGAAACGCCGGCCTCCCTCCGTCGCGGTGCTAACCAAGCGCCGGCACAGCAGATCGGCCAGCGCAGGGTCCTCGACGGCGCAGATGATCTGGCGCCCATCCAAGCGGAGAGCGGCGAGCACTTCGACCAAGTGAAGCGCCCGGAAATCATCGATATGTTGAACGGGATCGTCGAGGAGGAGAGACCTGAGTGGCGTCCAAGCGCGCGCAAGATGGACTGAGAGAAGGAAGGCCAAACCTGCTGCGCGGCGCTGGCCGCTGCTGAAGACAAATTGCGGGTTCAGGCCGTCTCCGACCTTGAGGCTGAGAAATCGACGGACGTCGCCGCGGATGCTGTAATCGATCGTCCGCCAGTCGGCATGCGGTCGCAGGCGCTGATAAAGTTCGTTGAGTAGCGGACTGATCTGAGCGAGCCGTTCATCAATGATTTCCGCGCTCACGCGCCTAACCGAGCGTTCGATCTCACGAGCTGCTGTGACGGCGTTCTGCGACTGGCTTACCGCTCCGGCCAGTTTCTCTATTTCAGCTCGCAGAGCCGAGATGTTGCTTTCGATCGACGACATCCGCGAGACCGCTTGAGACGCTTCCAGGACCAGAAGCGCGCGCTCAAGATCAATGAAACGGTCGCGTTCGACAGAGATGGCCTGCTCCAGCCCGTCAGGATCTTGGATGAAGCGGTGATCGAGCCCCCACTGCGTGTAGAAACCGACATGCGCGGCTTCCTGGTCGCGCAACTGGCGCAACTCGTCTGCATGACCTTCGACTACAGCGGCCGCTGCCTTGAAGGCCAAGCTGGGTTGCTGTGCGTTCTCCTTCGCGGCCGCGAGAGCATCGCGGGCTCCCTGAACGCCCGACGCCAGCGAAATAATGCGGGACCGGGCTGCGGCTAGACCTGCTGCGAACTCATCCAACGTCCGGTGGGCCGCACAAAGTGGGCAATGATCGTCGTGCAATCCGAGGCGCTCACCGTGCTCTACGAGAATGCTCAGAGAGGCCGCGATCGCGTCAACCTCTTCCTCACGGCCGAGGCGCTGTTCGGCATCCGAAACGGTGTTCTGGGCGGACTCGTGGTCGCGCTGGGCAGTCTCATGCGCAACCGATGCGGCCTCGCGTTCGGCAAGCGCCTCCGGTGCGTTAAAGGCGGCCTGTGTCGCTGCGACTTCACGACCGAGTTGAAGCGCTTCCCCCATCCGGGCCAACCGGGCGCGTGCGTTCGCCAACGCATTTCGACCTGCGATCAGGCGAGCACTCAGCTCGGGGGGCGCATCTGGGGCCGCTGTGGCGATCACCTGAATTGCGGCGGAGACATCACCTGACCGGCTCAGTGCGGCTTGCGTCTCCGACTGCTGCGTAAGCCTGTCGGCCAGCCGCGTGCGAGCATTGTCATAGGCGGCTTCATCCTTGGCGTGGGCAGCTTCGGCGGCCGCCACGACTTCCTTTGCTCTGCTGCCCGCTTCGGAGCCTTCCACTGCGCCGAGTGCCGATCGGACGAGATCGAACCTCTCCGTTTCGGTAAGGTCCAGGCTGAGCGCCGCGATCCATTCGTCGCGGATGATCGACGTCCGGGTGAGCTGACGAAGCGCGTCGTCCGGCGCAGGACCGCGGCAAAGCGCAGCTTTGATCTCCTCTGGCGAACGATCGGAGCCGGACTCCCGAGTCCGCTTGATAGTGAATGGTTTCCCGTCATCGTCGATAAACGAAGCCGTAACATAATGGGCTTTGGGCACACCTTCGCCACGCCACCAGAGATAATCGCTGAGGCTCTCTTTCGCGGCTTTCTCGACGGCGTATTTGTCGATGGAGCCGGTGATCGCAAATTCGACTGCATCGCATAGCGTGCTCTTGCCCACGCCGTTGCGGCCGGTGATGACGGTGAAGCCACGACCGAAGTTGATTCGGACGAGATCCCTAAATCCGCGAAAACCGCATATTTCGATGAAATCGAGCCTCACGAAGTCGCTCCCAATATGCGAGCGACCTCTGCGGACGACGTGTCATTGAGGAACGCCGTGACGGCGTCCGCCGGAATATCTTTGAGCCGGGTGCGAAGTCTCGTCTCGAAGTTAGACGCGCCGAGCAGTGGCTTCGAGCGGATCGAGAGCAACGGCAGCAGCGCCTTTTCGACGTCTTCCGTTGTCGTGATCGAGGCTCTAGCGATCTTTCGCGTGAGAGAAAAATCCTCTTCGATTCGCTCGATCTCTCGTCCGCGGCGCGGATCCTGATCGGGGGTCAGCAAGACCGAATAGACGTTCCAGGCCTTTGCTCCGGCGCCGCGCAACGAAGCGGCATGGCGTGCAAGAGCAACCTGTTGATTTGCTTTCCAGCCACCGAGGAGCGCGTCCGCGGTGTCGAAGACATGGACAAATCCCATCAGCGCCGCGTTCTCGAAGCAGGTTACGGGACCTGCGGAGCCGGCCCATGTCCATGTCTCGTACTGGGCGTCGCGTAGGACGATTTCGGCTTGTATAAAGATGTCCATTAGATGCCCAGCGCGCCTCTTGCCCCTTGGAGGTCGAACCATTCGCCCGCCGCGTCAGGGCGAATGACGTCGCCTGCGCGCCCGCTGCGAACCACGTTGTCCGGGACGCCCAAGTCGGTCGCACCGACCGCAACAACAATGTCCGACTGCATCGCAGCGGGCGGTTCAACAAACTTTCCCCGCAGCGTCCCGAGGATGGACTGCGTCCCGTTGATGACGCGAATGCTTCGACCGTTTAGCTCATAGCCATCGGCGCGTTGTACGGCTCCAGCCTGGCGCAGCAGCAGATGAAAAAAGCCCAGCGCCTCGGGACTGCCGGGGCGCAGCAGCTTCGCCGGCTCCGCCGCCGGAACGCCTTCCGCATCTCGCCTGAGGCCATACAGCGCCTCGCTGTCGAAATCCCCGATTTCAAGCCATGCCGGATCGCAATCGACGCCGGTCGCTTGCTCGAAGGCCGCCCGTCCAGCGTCGAGGACTTGGCGCAGATAGTTTGATGAGAACGCGCGGCGAAGCTCGTCCAAGGCCACGGCTCCCGACTCCTGGACATGCTCAAAGGTCACGTTTTGCGCGTGCGCTATCTGCCAAAGCTGCGGCGCCTTCTGCTCGAGCGCGTTTGTCGCCGAGAGATCGATGACCGTTACAGACAGAGGCTGCACGTCTATCAGGGCTTCGCCGATTACGGCGTTAAGATATTCCCAATCCGACCAGAACCCGACGACGAGAAGATCCTTATGCCGAAGGTTCGCTGCCATCCACACCTTGCTTCGGGCAATGCGGGCGGAAATCGTCGGATCGTCGAGCTGCGACGTCGCCCAGACGGTGGATGGCCTGTCGCGGTGGGAGCAACCATGGAATTTCAGCAAGGGTGCCTGACGAATGGCGTCGCCAATGGCCTCGTCGCCGTCGAGCGAGCCGCGAAAGTCAGCGCCATAGTCCCATGCGCGACGTTCGATCAAAGTGTCGTAATTGCTCGATATGCCGGCGACGGCGGCGCGGGTGATAAGGAAGTCCGCTATCGCGGCGTGCCCTGTGTTGGAAGGGCGCACGAAAGCAGGCCAAGGCACCAGATGTTCGATGAAGACCGACTGCAGGGTGCTCAGGCCGGCAAAGTGCTCAGCGAGAGCCTCAAGATTATCCCGAAGAACAAGGTCGCAGGTCGGGTCCGATTCAAGACGGTATTTGTCGAAACAGCGCTCGGCGACCGCGCGCGCTGACGGCAGGCTGCTCGGTGGCGCCATTGACAGCCCAGCACCGCAGACAACCAGCAGGCGGCCCGCATTCATGGAAGCTAGAAGCCGAGCGATCGTCTGAGGAGTCAAGCAATCCTCCGTCGAGGCCCAGCCCTGCGACCAG
This sequence comes from Shinella sp., assembly GCF_052438155.1. NCBI lineage: Bacteria > Pseudomonadati > Pseudomonadota > Alphaproteobacteria > Hyphomicrobiales > Rhizobiaceae > Shinella > Shinella sp. Next base: position 44,721 of record NZ_JBQVPI010000015.1, read on the forward strand.
ACGCTTTCGTGGTCGGCTGAGCGAGATCGCCTAAATGTTCGATCCGCACCGGAGGCCGGGCCGGTAGCTTCACCGTTAGTTCGAGCTTCCCGCCAATCGCCTCGACGTAGCTACGCAGCGTCGAGAGATACATATCCGCCTGGTTCTCGATCTTGGAAACGGAAGGTTGTTTGATGTTGAGGGCCGTTGCGACATCTTCCTGGGCCTTGCCGGCGATCTGCCGCAATTCGCGGAGTCCTTCGACCTCCTGCCGAAGCTCGTCATAGCGCGCTTCAATCTGCTCCTGCTGGTCGCGGGGCAGGGAAGCAATGACCTCATCGAGGCTCCGTCCCATAGGATCATCCTTTCTTCGCAGATTTCAGGTTTCCCAAATGATCGGAAAACCGGCTGTCCGCCTTTGCGATAAGCTGCTTGTAGAAGCGCTTCTGGCTGCCGCCCGATTTGTCTCCCGCGACGAGAAGAATAGCCTTCCGTTCGGGATCGAAGGCGAAGGCAGCACGCCATTCGCCATCGGCAGCCGAGAAACGCATCTCCTTCATGTTAGCGTGTTTCGAGCCTTTGAGCGTGTCGGCATAGGGCCGACCGAGCTGCGGGCCGTATTCGCCCAGCAGCTTCGCGACCGCCAGCAATTCGGTCTGGACCTCGCGCTCGAAAGCCAGAAACTCCGCCTCGAAGGCATTATGGAGTCTGACGTTCCAAGTCATATAGCCTCCAAGCTATATCGAGTCAATGGTGAGATGGATCGCATCAGTTGCCGCCCTCGGCTACGCCGGCCTGACGCAGCAGGTCGCCAAGACTGGCTCCGCTGATCCGGCAGCGCGCGATAACGCGGTCAAAGGACCGGACACGGCCGCCGTGCCCGTGCTCGGATGCGCATATGACTTCGCGCTGTAGGGCCAGGCGTTCGAGCGCCGCCTTGGCCGCAGGACCGCCGGGAGTGTGTAGTTCCGGGGCATTGAAATCGGCGAGGCGGACTTCAATCCACTCATTGGGGTCCGCCGTTCGCCCGACACAGAGGCCGTCGCCATCTCCCACATATCGGACGATGCCGGAGAACTGGACGCCTGCCCGCGTGGGGAGAGTGCCTTCGCACGGATCTGCGTGGGCCGGGGCGGCGTAGCCGAGCGTGGCGGCGGCGGCCAGCACGAGAAGCCGACCGCTCACGCTGCCTTCTTCAAGGCGCCGTCGCCTTTCTTCTTTGCCAGCATCGCGCGGACGAATTTGTCCCACTTCGCCATGCCGGCCCGCTTCTCGGGCATGTAGTTCCAGCGGTCGTAGTTCTTGGAGCTGACGTCCTGAAGCGCGTGGTTCTGGAGACGGTCGCGGATTTCCTTCGAGACGCCCGCCTTGCCCGCCAAGGTCTTGAAGGTGCGGCGGAGATCGCGGTTCGTCACATAGGGGATGACGCCGCGATCGCGCTGGCGCCACATGAACGAGTAAAGCGTGCCATGGCTGACCGGCTTCGACGGATCCGTCGCGGATGGGAAGAACCAGCCATATTCGTTCACGTTGATGGCTTCGAGCAACTCGGCGGCGAGCGACGGCACTGGGACGGCATGCGGCTGAAGGTTCTTGGTCTTTGACCAGTCGATGATCCGCTCCTTGGCATCCCATTGGTCGATGTGGAGGCGAGCGATTTCCTGGACCCGCTGGCCGGTCAGCATGAGAATGCGAACGGCGCGGGTGTAGGGCGGGTGGATGGGCGTGTCGGGGCTTTCCAGCCAGCGATAGAGACGGACGAACTCGTCCTCGTCGAGCCAGCGCGTGCCCTGGACCTTGGGTTCGGTCGGAATGCCTGTGGCCGGATTGAAGGGAATTCGGAAACGGCGTGGCGAAGTGTTCCGATAGTCGTTGTCGGACTTCATGCCCCAGCCAAAGGCTGCGTGAATATAGCCGCGGACGTGGTCGGCCATCGCCCGTGCCCCACGGTCGTAGATTGGTCGGATCACCTCGACGATCTCATCGGGCTCGATCTCGCGAGCGAGACGGTTGCGGCCAAGCGTGTCGGCGATCTTGTTCAGGCCTTTTTCCGTTTCCTTCCACGACGGCTTGCCTGCGCTCTTGAGCGAGGCGACATAGCCCTCGAACAGGTCGGCGACAGTTCCGGGCCGCGTATCGGTCGCGATCCTGATGCTCCGGCCCTTCTGGATGACGTCGGCATAGTCGCGCTTGAAGATCGCGCGCGCTTCGACGAGGGGCATGGATGGATAGGCGCCGATCTTCTTTTTGGCGCGCTTGCCGTCGCGCCATTGCTGCGCCATCCAGTCGGCGGTCACGCGCTTGGGCATGGGCTTCAGGACGAGGACGAGCCGTCCGGTCCCGCGCCCTTCGCCGTCGGCGAGGTTTTCTTGCTTCTGGCTCGCTTCGACCCGCTTCAACGCATGTCGGATCGCGGTATCGGTCAGGCTTGGCATCACGTTTCTCCTGTCCCGCAACTGGGATCGGTCAAGGAGAAACGGGGATCGTTTGCTGGGGGCGGAATGCCGTTTCTTACCCCTTAAACCGCCCCCAATTTGCCAAAACCGCCCCCACTACGCAAGACCAAAAATACGCGAATTTCCTAGTGATTCAGCGTGCTTGTGCGTGATCCAACGTGATCGATTTGAGCGAGTGGGATGGTTGTGCACGAGGATGACCGCCGTCGCCGAAAGTTCCAGCGCCCGGCGCACCACTTCACGCGGGTAGACCGGCGTGTGATCGACCGTGCCCAGCCCCTGCACCTCGTCGGCGATCAGCGTGTTGCGCTTGTCGAGGAAGAGGATGCGGATGTGTTTCTCGGTATCAAAAACCATAACTCCTCCAATGTATTAGCGGAGACGTCCTCCAAACGTCCCCGCCTCGTCCCTCACTCGTCGTTCTCTGTCCGTTTCTCCAGTCGCATTTTGGCAACGCGACTGGTTTGCTTGATCGTGCCGCGGTTATAGCGGGCACTGGTCTGCCGGTTCTTATGACCGGCCGATTTCATCACGTCTGTCTCAGCCGCGCCAAGGTCGAACGCTTCTGTAATGGCGCCGGCACGGGCATCCATGTTCCAGACAGTTCTAGGAATTCCTGCTTTATCTGCAACCTTTCGCCAGCGTTCCGTGAACTTCCGATTCTTGTAGGGCACGCCCGTTGCCTCAGAAATGATCATAGGCCCGACGCGTTTTTCAAGTGGAACGCGGGCGATCTCCTCCAGGACCCATGGGTGAAGCCTCAGGTCGTGCTCGACTGCAAATCCAGTCTTCGTGTGCTTCTTCCGAAGGATTAGATCACTATCTATGTCAGACCATAGAAGCCCATTCACCCACCGTGTGTCCTTATAGGTGATGCCGCCTTGCTCGACGCTGGCGACGGGCTCCCATTCACCCACCACGTCCTTCTGGCGCATCGTAAGCGCGAACTGCAGTGTTGTCGCCAACGATATCGACGGATAGCCCTCGGCGTGTCCAGCCGCCCGAACGGCGAGAACGTGCTCGTCGGTCATGATGGCTGTTCGGGCCGGGGGAGTTTTAAACCGGATCTTGGATAGGATGGTGTCGGCACGGAAGCAATCTTCGTAACCAAGCGTAACGCCATAGCCCATGAGCTGCCTGACCGCGTCAATGGCATGCTTTGCTCGCCAGGGGCGAGGAGGCTTACCTGCCTCCTTAGGCTGAGCCCATTGCGCGTGCCAGCGCTTGAAGTCTGGCCCGAGGAGCTTTGCGATTTGACGATCGCCCACCGTCCGCTCGATGATGACCAGCGACTTTAGCACGTTCTCCCGGCTGTTCCATTTCATCGACAGGAAGGGGGAATCAGCATTTGTCTGGAATAGACGCGAAAGGCTTTTGATTGTGCCGTCAAAGCTCGGTTTCGCAGGCCCGGTTCCCGCTGCCCACGCGAGCATTTCGGCTTGGAGGATCTGGCACCGCGCGGAGAGTTGCCGGCGCCCATCCGGAGTGTCGGGGTAGTGAAGGCGCACAGACGACGGGCGGAAACCGCGTTTTGCGATGTCCGCCCTTGCCTCCCAATATTCTCGGTACGTGCCGTCCTTGTTTTTCTTTCGCTTGAGTCCTGGAGTGTCCGTCAATTCCAGTTCTCCAATCCATCGACAGAGGCGGGCAGGGCGGCTTGATTGAGGCCGTGCCTGCGATCCAACCAAGCGCGAACCGCCGGCCAGTAGCGGCAGCCAGTCATGGGATCCACACGCGGCAGCCCGTCGCGTTCCCAGAGCGTAGCAAGGGCGCTCCATTGCGTCTTAGCCTTCCCGCCCAAGACGCGAGCGGCGATCGACGCTTCGGAGAGGTAAAGCGGATTGTTGTCGTTTGCCGGGTGCATCTTGTTCTCCTCTGCAGGCGTGCGGAAGCGGACGCCAGAGTGGCGCTATTGGTGGATTAGGAATGTGGGGAAGGGGCCGCCCGCTCCGGAGAGGCGGACGGCCTGGCGCAAGCGGGGCACGAGGGCACGGACCAAGAAGCGCGCACCACAATTACATTAACACATTCTAATGATGTAGGCCAGCGCTCCGCGCATGCAGGGGCGGGGGGTGTGCCGAACATTTGCTCTGGCCCGCGCTGTGTTCACGCACTGGCCCTCAGATTGTCATTCGCCGCGGTCGGCGGTAGGCGGCGCAACCCCGTCTTAATCAGGCTGAGTGCCACCAGTACCGAACGAGGCGGCGCAACAGGATTCTTGCGTCGGGTGCTAATTCGGGCCGGCAGCTTCATCTTCTTTCCTCCTCGGGCGCGTGCGTGCGTGATCTTCTCCGACCCTCGCGGGTCGCAGGCTTAGGTCTTCTTATGGGCTGGATACTCATGGGTGCTCTCCTCTGTTGTCGAAGAGAACATGACCGATTCCGAAATCAGAGTTTACGCAAACAAATGGTATTTCTTTTCTGGCTAGTCCGGTCCGATATCGTCGTAGAACGCGACGGCCCTCTGTACGTGCCTTTCGCTGAATCCGAACTGCTCAGCAGCGGCCTCAATTGAATCTTCGTATGACAAGCCGTCACGCCTCAAGTCGTGAAATACTTCCCCAATTTCAAACCAAAACCGGGGCAGGCTTTTCCTTCTGCCTCTTTGTCGCTTCGGTGGTCGCAAAAGATCCGCGGCCAATCCCTGCACGACTCTGTCAGCGGTTCCCTTGCGCAGCAGTTCCGCCGCCAGCCGCTTGGCATCTTCCGTTCGTCCCTCCGATATCGCCGAGCGAATAGGATTCGCTTGGATGCTGAAGCTGAGCGGTAGTTTCGCCATTACTGGGTGAGCCGAGGCAGAGCGCCGACCGTCGCCAGCACGAGTTCGGCGCGCGTCGACGGAGGTGGTACATCCTGCCATGTACGATCATGTGGGAAGTGGAAGGACTGGGCTGCAGTGTTGCAGGGCGCCGTTTCCCGGTCCCTCCAGGCTTCGCCATACAGTTCGATGCGGAGCAGCCGAGCCTCCATGGCTAGCCACTCGAGGTAAGCCTCTCTTGGGTCCGGTCTTTCGTTGTCGTTCAGGGCAAGCAGTGGCTGTGGTTCAGATGCGGTGACGGTGGTTGCGACATTTAACATCTATTTCCCCTTCGATGATTCGCGACGTTTTTAGTTCATTACAACGTTATTAGTTGCAATGAACATGTCAATCAAAATCGTTGCCTCCAACTTATTTTGTTGGCATAGAGGACCGGCGCACCACCGATGCGCCCACCACGTCGAGGAGAAAGCATGACACCCGAGCAAAGCCGCGCTGCCCGTGGCCTTCTTAACTGGACACAAGCAGAACTCGCCAAGGCGGCTACGGTCGGGCTTTCAACAGTGCGGTCCTTCGAAACAGGCACCCACACCCCTGTTCCCAATAACCTTGCCGCGATGCGTGGAGCGCTCGAGTCTGCTGGGGTATCCTTCCTTGCAGACGGAGACCCCTCTGTCGGAGCGGGCGTTTCTCTTCACGAGCGGCTTTGACAAAATTGTAAAAATGCACTGCGCAGAACTGCGATTGACTCCCCCGTGATCGCTCGCCATAAAGTTGAGAAAACACGGAGGTAGATATGAATCTTGCAAGTGCTAGCACGACGACGGAACAGTCCGCCCACGCTGATGAAGAAAACGACGTCTTGATTCGAAGCTATACGTCCGTTGGAACTCTCCAGGCGATTGGGAAGGTTGAGGTGGAAGCGCGTGAGACGGTCATTCCAGACCGCCGCCACGTCGTCAACTTTGTCCGTGTTGGCTTAGAGTCGATGGGTGACTATCCCCAAGCCGCAGCGGCACTGATACAATATGACCATCTTCCGAAATTGCTTCGCTCCCTCGATAAGCTTGCAGCAGCCAACATCAAGACCGACAGATTCGCCTTCTCAGAAGTAGAATACGAAGTGGATGGTTTGAAAATCATCGTATTCAACGACGGTAACGGGAAGATCATGTTTGTGATTTCAGTCGATAACGTCTCAGTTCATTTCAATTCGTTGGCGCGCCTGGATGAGTTCAAAGCTCTTCTCTCGCGTGCGAAAACTCATCTCGACAGTAGAAAGATTGAATTTTAGGCCCACCGCGCCGCTGGATCACACGTAGACCGCATTAAAGCGCTGATGGCTGCGGGCAGGGCGCCGGTTTCATAGATCAGCTTGCGCGTTGCAACGGTCAAAGCGGCTTGTGCATCGTCATACCGTTGGCACCGAAAAGTCGGCTGTAAAACTCGACAGCATAGCGGTCAGTCATTCCTGCTATGAAGTCGCATATTGTACGAGTTTTTCCAAGACCGTCACTCTTCTTGTAAATTTCACGGAAATCAGGCGGCATTAGCCGCTCTCCCGTCCCCGTGCTAATAACTTCGAAAATCCTCTTAATAACGTCTTTTCCGCGATACTCAACGACCTGAAGCATCGGAGATCGAATGACGGCTTCAAACGTAATATTTTTTAGCACTTCGACATATAGGAAGGTTTTTATATCCAACTTTGCCTGATGTAGTTGTGGAAACGTTTTGTGTTCTTCTACCTGTACGCCATTCAAAAACATTTGGACAAGTCGTGAGGTGAATTTCGTCCTATGATAGCCGTTTGTCGCATACAATGCCGACAGCTTCTCTGCAGCCATCGTTGAATACATCTTTCGTTTCCCTGGATCGATTTTCCGGTTTTTCAGGAACGCTTCTTCATCTGTGCCTATGGCAAATATTTCACTGAACGCTTCATACAGCATTTCCCGAACATCAGACGCATTGATACGCAACGTTTCGTTCTTGTATTGCTTCTCTATTCTCTCATTGATTGTCTCAACCACCGCTTCATAAATGGATTCCGGGAATGAAAATAAATCTAAAGGACCATGAATCCCGCTCTTGAATATATCTTCTAAATCATAAGTTGAGTATGCTATATCGTCCGCGATATCCATAATCGAGCACTCTATAGTTTTGAAATCTATAAGATCCTGCTGTCCGATGGTGTTAAATTTTATCTTTTTGACTAGCTCTTCATCAGATTTATAATAACCCTTCATGGGCTTGTTCTGCTTGTCGGTCGGACGCTCTTTGCTGCCTATGGGAATTACCCGGTCATATTTTAGGACCGCCGCTAATGATCGATATGTCAGGTTTAAACCCAGCCGTAAGTCGTTTCCGTCTGCGTCAAACAGCTCTGCGTTGTCGCCGCTCGACTGCTTTTTTTCGAGCGTACTTAGTATTCGCAGCGTCTGAGCGTTGCCCTCAAAGCCGCCGAAATCGCGCATACATTCATCGAGTGCCTCTTCACCGTTGTGACCGAACGGTGGATGACCCAAATCATGGGCGAGGCCCGCAAATTCAACGATGTCGAGATTTATCGGCTTGTCTTTGAAATATGGGATAGTGCTATTTAGCCGTATCGCGATCGACTTAGCGATCTGTGCGACCTCAAGTGAGTGGGTCAGCCGATTGCGAAAAAAATCGCTTTCATGTCCTGGGAAGACCTGTGTTTTTCCTTGGAGGCGCCTGAAACTTGCGCTGTGGATGAGGCGCGCATAGTCGCGCCTCGCTTCATCTCTGTATTCTTCGGGATTGGCTAAATCTAACGGCCGAACCGAGTCTCCGGAAGAATACAAGTCCAGCATGAGATACCCACAGTCATTTCACCTTCTGATTGACCGTAGTTGCCGACTTTTCCTTCGTCAAGCTCCACTTACCTGTAGACTGTTCAATGGACGTGCGTAACGTTTTCAACTCGCTGACAGCGGCGCGATAGACAGGATCTTTATCCGTTGCCGATGAAGGCACCCTATCGTATTTGATTGCCTGTGAAGTTGCCATATGACGCTCCCTCCTTGGATAACGCGCAAGCGCGTGCGCGCAACTGCACACACTTGATATGCTATGGATTGTCCATTGCATTCAGGTTAATTTGGTGTCGTCTTTAACGTCACGGCCGTGGTTCAGTTCCACGTAGTGACGTCGAGTCGTCGCATTACGCCGTATCAACCTTGCTCAAACCGTACGTCACGACCGTTGCTTATGCAAGTCCAACACGTTGCGCTTGTGTCGTTACGTCACAGCGCCGTCGCGCTTCGTCCGTTTCTGCAAAGTCAGTTCTATATGCCTGCGGGCGGCAACCTCGTACAATCGATTATTGAGTGCAATCAATTGCACACGACCCCCACCATCTCCACAGCGACCCGTTCCAGTTCCGCCAATTCCACCGCCGACAATGGCGCCTGCCGCGACGGCGCGCCCATCCGCGGCACCGACAGCGTGTAGCCGCCCTCCCGTCGAATGAGCGCACAGCCAGGCAACGCCAGATCGCCGACGGTCGCGGTGAAGGTCGCCGCCACCCGACCTCTCGCCGGGTGGAAGTTCTCGATCTGGATCATGTTCCCTCCACTGGGCGAGCCGACCGAAGCCGGCCCGCCCCAGGGCGTTAGTTCGTCACCGCCGCGTAGTACGACCCGGAGAATCGCACCGCGAAGGTCGCATTGATCTCGGTCACCACCATTGCGGTAGAACCGGTAGGTCCGCTGCGATAAAGGGCAGCGGTTCCCTGCCCATTTAGTGCCTGGGCACCGCTGAGGTAATTGCCCGCGGGAAGGTTCCCATTGCTGAAGTGCGGCACGAACACAGCCGGACGCAGTACAAGTTGCGACCCAGACGGAACGCCTGCACCAGGCATGGTCAGCCGGGGATTGTTGGCGTCGGCGAGCGTGCCCTTCGTGGCGATCTGCAGGTATCCTTCGAACCGGATGAGATCACCCAGACGGTCATAACGACCAAACTGTGAGGTGTAGGTCGCTTCGTTTCCGAGGGCGCTCATCACGCTCCCGCTCACAAGTCGCGGCGTCCATTTTCGTGCCATCATGACCGACTTCTCGATCTGCATCCGCCGAAGACGAAGCACGCGGCCACCGGAATTGTCCTCCTTCACTTCGAAAACCACCCACTCCCCGCTGGGAAGGCGCTGAGGCACGTGGTAGCCGGACGTCGCTTGCATGTCTGTCGCGCTGTCGAAAAACGAATCGAGCCCATCGCCGCCATTGGCGAGTACGTCCTTCAGCGTTCCGGAGAACCAGCGCATAGTGTCATTTGCGCGACTGCATGTGCCAAGAACAACCCAGACTGTGCCGTACGGATCTCGGACAATGTCCACGGTAGGCGCGACGTCCGCGGTGACACTTCCGAGAACATCAGCAAGCTTCGTCCACGTCGCTCCGTAGTTCTCCGTCACCGCGACCGACATGCCGCCCGCATTTTTACGGCCGATCGCCACGCCGACGTTCCCCCAGAAGGCAACCTCCGTTTCGTTTTCGGCGCTTCCCGAGAAGAGCGCCGCACCCATAGTCCAAGTGGCTCCCATGTCGTCCGAAAGCCAGAGGCGCACGTCATTCGTGTCACTGCGGTACATGGTGAAAACCATTCGGCTTTTGCCGTCGCCAGGCACAACTTTGATGCGCCCGTACGCTCGCGCGCCAGTCGAGGAATGCGTGTAGATTACGGATTCGGACTGCCAGGTCTTACCGCTATCCCTCGATCGCATACGCCGAACTGGCGTGGCCCCTCCGCCGATTGGCAGATCCGTGTAGATGGCGAGAATGTCCCCGGTAGGCGTGATACCGAGACACACATCACGGTAATCACGTCCCGCTGGCGAGGCTACGACAGCCGACGGGCCGGAAACGAGAACACCGTCACCGTCATAGGACCACAGCGTCGCGCCGCCGTCATCGCTGAACATGTACATGATCTGGCTTTCTGCGGCCGTGTGAACCGCGGCACTTCTGAACATCCAATGCAGCCGGTTTTTCGCCGTCTCATAGACCATGGAACCGAAGTGCCAATAATCGTTGACGTTGGCAGTCGAAAGCAAAACTTGAACGTCAGACGATGCAGTGAAATTGGCGCCCGTGACGACCGGATACTCGACAGCCGCCGCGACCCGAGCCGCGGCGATGTCCAGAGCAGCTTGCGCGGCCGCGCTTATGCGATTCGGCCCCACATCCGCGAGATCGGCCCACCAGCCGCCATTCGCGGAATCCGTCCCCTGTTCGTCGGACAGGAACCGATCCGCGCTCCGATGCTTTCCACCGGCAGACGGCTGGCTATCGACGCGGACACGGTAGCCGTCAATTTCATTGATGAAGACACGGTCGATCCGTGCAGGAACCGCCGCTGCCTGCGCGTCTGCGAGCGTCTTGAAGATCAGCGAACCACCCGGCGAAAACATCTCCTTCAACGGGCGCCGCACGTTGTCATCACCAGCGTCGGCCGCTGGCACGAGCGTATCGTACGTTGCGGTATCACCGCCTGCATCAAGTGCATCAATTACCATCTCCGGACCTTCCGGCCCACGGATGTCGAGAGCGTCGCCAATGGCGTCCACGAGGCCGGTCGCGCCGACGTATTTGCCGGTCGCAGGCTTGGGGCCCTCGCCGCCCTGCCAGTCGACAACGCGCTGCACGCGGCGAACTCCGTCGGCCACAGCGGCAAAGACCGGCGTCCAGCCGCGGTTCCCTTTAATGAAGCCGAGATCCGGCCATGCGCCGGCATTCTTCGGGCCGTAGAGTTTTTGCTGGTCGGTGCGGCTATCAAGCCAGAAGTCGCCAATGCGACCGTCGGTCATGAGTGGCGCACGGGCGCCCGTAAGGATACCGCGACCATCAACGCCCTTTTCAGGAGACGCGAGATAGACGGGATTGGAAGCGAAACGAGCCATTAGGCGTCTCCGATGCTGAGAGTGTGACCAGCCGACACGGCCAGATGGGCGGTCGTCTTGTTTTCAAAGAGGATGTCGAGGAGGTAGTTGCCTGCAGGTAGGCCGAGGTCTGCACCGACCTGCAGGGACTGGCCCTCAATGCGGATGTTGCCCGTCGTCGCGGACAGGACTCGCAAATCGGCGCGATCGGCGGCCTTGATGAAGACCGTGACGTTGTGTGCGACAAGGTCGAAATCTGGGAGCTGCATTTCCTCCCGGAACGGCTCGCCGGAGGCTATGGTGAAGTGTTCTGTCATCGTATTTCCATGAAAAAGCGCACCGCCGCAGGGTCGCGGCAGTGGGTGGGGGGAGTGATGTGGGGTTGGGGATAACTGGTTAGTGGCCGGTCGACGCGCGTCGCTGAATCTGATCAGGTGCGCCTTCTCGAACGAGGCCCGCCATGCTCAATATTTTCGCTATCTCGCTCGCCCTGGCCGCTGCGCAGCCAACCGCCGACGACCTCCAGATCGACTTCGAAACAGCGCTGCCGTGCCCTGGACTGGTCGACGGCCGAGAAGTTTGGGAAGGCCAGAAGGCGTTTTTCGTCGCTTCCTACACGAGGGAAGCGATGGAGCTCGACCCCAGCCTGGTGGGCGCGGATGCAGTGTTACGGGACGATAACGATGAGGCAACAGTGCGCGAATTCGAGGCGGCCTGCTCGTCTTAGGCCGCCGCCTCAGCAAGTCTGCCGCGTACTTATTGAGTAGCGGATTTCTGGCGCTTACACTTTTTTCAACAAGGCAGGATAGCAGCTCTCATGGATTGCTGTTGGAGAGAGCTTTGGCCCGAATAGTTGCATATTTTTTTCTGGGATGTTTGGTCGCGCCCTTAGTCATTCTCGTCGGTGCGGGAGGCGACTGGGTGAACTGGCGTTATGTTGAAGTGACCTCAATCTTGCTCGGCTCGGTTGCCATTCTCTCCGCGGGGTTGCAGCTTGGTCGATGGGTGGCTGAGAACCACCTCGAGTTTGCTAAAGTCCGAGTTCACAACCATCTCTCACTATTCAGAGATAACATCTCCCTCATGGGCAAGTGGATTCAGAAAGACCTTGATTACCTTGGCGGCGACCCAAGCAAAATGCTGGAGCGTCAAGACTATTCCGCAGCGCTCGCGTGGGTACAGGCCATTGAAGCAAAAGCTATGGAGGCAACAACGAATGGGTACGAGAAATTCAATCCGTCGGAAATCGTTTCCACTCTCAGTCCAAGCTGCGGAGCTCTAATCGGGGCAAAACGGAACCTCGCTTCGCTAGCGGAGAGCTATGATGAGGTGCGTAATGAATACACTAGGCACCAAAGTGGTTCACGAATGGGAAAGCTAGAGCAAGCGCTCTTAGCGTTATCTCCATTCATGTTTTCTATTGCGGCAGGACTTTCGTTAACAAAGGCTGTATTTCAATAGTGCCTTATATCGAAATCCTCCTCGCCATTACGGCCAATCTAACTGGCGTAGCGCACGCACCGTCCCCCTTCGAAGGAAGTGGATGCCCCCCGCGTACCCGACTTGAAAACCTGCGGGATTTAACGTGCGAGTTCCACGGCGGTCCCTGCTTCTGGTGGTGGTGAGGGAACGCGAGCCCCCCCTTGGGGCCTTCCATTTCCTTCCCGGATCGCTTTTTTGGGAACCGGCGCTGGAGTTTTTCGCACATTTTTCCAATTCAAAAGTTGAGGTCGACGCCAAAAAACGTAATGTTTTCTCGCACGCGCGCGCTATGCGTGATCGCGCGCGAGGCAAATTTCTGTGTTAAGGCTAACGCTCGACGAGGGCGGCGGTACGTGGTCGGACGGGCCTGGACCTAGTGGCCACCCCTCCCACCGCGGCTAGCCATCCTCGCCGCCACTCCGAGGGTGGTGACGTGTGCGCCGCGGTCTACGATAGATACCTCGCCGAGGTTTGCACGATGCACAACCCGCAAGGGGTGTTCGCCGCTTCGATCCCAAGACTCTTGAGTAGCTCTAAAGGCGATCGACCAGCCGGAGAAGCCGCCAAAGCGAGAGCCGTGGAGAAGACGGTCACCGATCTCAGTATCGGGGGGACAGTCGAATTCTACCCACAATCCCACATCATCGCAGCGGAGGCGGAACGATTTGCCCCCACTATCGGTCACGGATTGCCGGCGGTCGTGATTGATGCGAAGCGGCGTCACTGAGGAGAGATGCAGAGAGTAGGGGATGAAGACCTCGTCGTAGTCAGGCCGAACTGACGACCGCACGTTCCATTGGATGGCGTATCCCGCGATGGTGCGGCTGCCTGGTCGCGGTGGTCTGCCGCTCTCGGTGAACCACATCAGATGCCGCGCTTCTTTGCCTCGGCCGTCATGCGCGCTTTCGCACGAGATGCGGGAGTTTTCGAACGGCGTTCCCGCAGGATGCGCGCGACTTCGCGCGGGTCGGCGGGCAGGACTTCGGCCTTACCACCAACAACGGTCGCTCGCATTTCTTGTCTGTAGGTCTCGCGACCAGCGCCAGAAGGCATTATCGTTTTCATGCGATCAAATCCTTCGGAATGTCGTTCGCTGCGATAAAGCCGGCCTCTCGCGCTTCGCGGAGCCAACTGGCTAGCTTGCTGCCCATGTGGCCAAACACGCCGTGCGCTTGCATAGGCGGCATTGCCCCCGCCCATGCGATGTCTTGCCGGGTCAGGTCGTCGATAAGTTCCAGGAGCTCTTGATGAGCGGCGTGGGCCGCCACCAGCTTATCTGCGAGCGCCTTCACGCGCTCCCGATAGTCTGGAGCCACTTCTGCGCAAATGGCGCGGGAAGCTGCGTGCCTCGCGGTCTGGAGGCGTTGCGACGCAATGTCGATCGCGGCACGCAAATCGACGCGCTCCGCCGCGATTGCCTTCAGGCGGGCGGAGATACCGTCCGGTGCCTCGCCATCATCTGGGGTGGCGTCACCAAGTAGAGCCGCAACACGGCTCGTCCTCTCAGCAGAGACGGGACGGTTAGCAAGGCGATAGCGAAGCTCGTTCTCCTCGCCGTCGAGTTTTGAGGCGCCCGCCTTAAGTCGAGCGAGTAGCTCCTTGGCAGCGGCATAGTTGTTGTCTGCCGACTCCAAACTGCGGACGAGTGCGGGTTTTTTAGGCATTTCGTTCCTTTCTAATGAAGTAACGGTCGCGCGTGCGCGGGCGGCCTGAGCGGACCTCAGGGGCGCTAGCGATGGCCGACGCGATGCGAATGAAAATCTCCGGGCCGAAGCGGACTTCTTTGTCGAAATAGGGGCGGCGGACGGTCTCAGGTGGGTAGAAAGTGATGGTTTCAACGCCACCACCTTCGCCGCGGAACGTTACGGATGCTCCGGGTGCATGGGCATCGAGAGTGACATCGAGCACGTCGTTTGGTCGGTCAACGAAGCGGGCGAGAACCTTGCCGAAGGTGGGCCCCCCATTGCCTGGCCTCATCGAAATGTAGTCTTCGACGGCCGGCGAGCCGATTGCTATAGCGACGAGTATGGCGGCGACGTGATCGGCGTGCAGTTGCGAGGGAAAGCCCTGATGCGCAGGTAGCAGACCGCGAGTACGAAGGCGTTGGGCATGACCACGCGCCGAGGCGGGCGGCAGCCGTAACACATCATCGAGAATGACATAAGTTTGCTTTAAGGTGGCCACGTGACCTCCTTTCGGTGTGATGTTTAGGGAAAACGTAGGCGCCCCACGGCGCAAACCGCAGGGCGCTCGATCAGACCCGCTACCGGCAGCGGCTGCGGGGATGGGGAAAAGAAAAGCCCCGCCGAAGCGGGGCAAGGTGGACCTGCGAGGGCCTCTATATTGAATCCGTGCCAGTCCGCGGAAAGGGACTAGGCTGCGAGTTCTTCCAGAACATTCGCCAGCCGGGCCACCGCGCCAACGAGTTCGGCCTTTCCACGCCGTTCTGCTGTCTTGCCCTTAACGCCGATCACGGCGCCCACTTCTTCAAAGTTCTGCGCCGTGATCGCGGCATCGAGGAGCACTACGTCATCCTTTGACAGGTGCGCCTCGATGCTAGTGCGATCGGGGCCGGATTCGTCCGTGGCGACGGAGCCGGACTTCCCTTTCTTCGGAGCGCTTATCCAACTCGCGAAGATGTTGCCGATGTCGGGCGATCCGAGAGGCAGTCCGGCGCGCTTGTCCGTAGTCGCTGCGGGTGGCAGCCCAGCGAAGGCGCGCGCCTCATCTAGGGGTAAGCTGGTCGGCGGCAGGGGCGGCGTTGGCAGACCACGAACTCGAGCGCCACGCGCACGCGCAGCGGCTCGGCTCTCCTTCGTGGCTGTCACATGCCAACCAGCTTCGCAACCTAGCCACCCGGCGAGGCGCTCACGTTTTGCGCGCTCCTCGTCCTCATCCACGCCATGGCCCTTCGCTGCCGTGAAGCGATCGACCGGCCGTCTACCGCGCCATGCGATAATCTGCCTGTCATTCCCAGGCAGAGTGGCAGATCCGCAATCCTCTGTGGGAAGCGTGCCCAAGCGGAGATCGCCTAGCCGAACCACCTTATCCAGGCGGCTGAAGAGGGGCGAGTCGACGGGCCGTGTTTCGATATCGCCGGTAATGGGCATCTTGTCCCTTTCGCCACCCCGACGGTTGGCGTGGCGAAACTCACGCCACTCCACATTGCCTACTGCTCGGATAAGCTCGGATTCGCGCGGACGTATCTCGTGGATACATTCTATGAGGATCGGTTCAGGCTCCACCACTTCCAGGTCTTCGCGATATTCCTCCGGCCGATTGTCATTTGCTGGCACAATTGACCAGTTGGTCCGCAGGCCGGGCTCAGGCTCACGCGACATGGCTCTCCACTTGAGGAGGGTAGCCAGGTCAGTGGACAGTGCAGCGTGCCGAGGGGAGGATGGACGGGGATTGGAGAGGATATCGGAATCGTTTGCAGGCGCGTGTACGCGCCAAGCCGCAACCGCGGCGCGGTGTTCTGCTGGTGCTCGCATGGGGTCTCGCAGGTAAGGGGATTGATGGCCCTTTGCGGGCTCTTCCTTGCGGAATCGGCGAGCGTTGCGCCGACGTTTATACCTTAGTGCATTTTTACAATTTTGTCAATATAGCTGTAGACATTATTCCAGAGGCGTGATAAGGGCCGCGCCCTTTTTGATTTCGGAAATCAAAGATTTCAAAATTGTGCGCACGTGTGGGGAACGCGGGTAAGTCGGAAGAGGCATCCCCAAGGATTGGATAGCCCCCTTCTACCAGACCCCAGAAGCAGCCCGGGATTGAGCAGGCTACTTCTGGGGCCGATCACACGACGAGGGGGGGCGGCACTATGCTTTAGGGCGCCCCTACAAAGCGGCTCGGCAAACTATGACAGGTCAACGATCGTAAGGCCCCTTTCGGAGCGCAAGAATAGCGTGAATGTGGTGCATAGCCTTTTGAATAAGAATAGTTAGAGCGAGGGCTCCCAACGCAATGCTAACGATCCCAACGTTTGCGGTGGAGATTTTTAAACCAAACATCGCCAATTCGGTTTCTCCTGACGCGCCCAGATAAACCAACCCCAGGCCGGTTAAAATAAACGCCAAACATACGACGAGGACTCCCGATATAATTAGATAAAAAAGGCCTTTTGCGCTCTGTAGATGCTCCCCCACCGCCGCTCCTCCCTGAGCAAACCTCGCCAATCTCTCGCTAACTTCTCTTACTTCGTCCGCGTTCGTGCCGCTTACTGTAAGTTCCGAGCCATGGAGCCGCGCCATACACCTGCGCATATCTAATTGGCGGGCTACAGAAGGATCAATGGGTATTTTTACTTCGTTTTCCACTTTGTATCCTCTCGCCAATGAAAAGAAGAGTATTCGAGGAAAACTCTCCGCCGTCAAATCCAGTGCTGTCCGGCCTCACCGAACTCGAAATCATGAAACTGGAGAACGGCACGCTCGTGGACCCGACGAGGATGGCCAGGTTGCTGGCTTCGGCGGGCGGGAGGGCGGCGTAAATCCCGATTCCGAATTTTGCGGATGAGCATTTTTTGCTGAGGCTCCGATACGGGATCCGGTGCGCGGGAGGATGTTGGGCGCCCCTAGGCCTGCCAATCTCCTATTTAGGTTCGCTCTTTCTTTGGACCACCTTGCCCATCATAAAGGCCTGCTGCCCTTTATCAGTCAAATAGAGGAACTCGGCGGTCTTGCCTTCGGTGGTGTTAGATATTTTTGACGCAATCAAGCCGAGCGCGATGAACTGAATCTTTATCGTCGATCTATCGCTATCGCTCATCGTATAAGGTGCTCGCTCGCCCTTTTCCTCGGATAAAATCCTTAGTGCATCAAGTATGACATGCTCAGTCTTTGGATTTGCGAGCCGCGCTCCTAGGGCGAGAAAGATCTGCCTCCAAGTAAATTTCGCGCTTCTGTCAAAGTATTTAGTTTTTCCTGCAATTACGTGTTTGTAAGTATATCTAACCTCGAAAAAATCATCTAAATCGGCTAGGTTTTCGATCTTTACGATCGGCGTCGCTTTCGCCGCTGATAAGGCTGCTCTCAATTTCGCGTTTTCCTGCAAGGCGGCGTTCGCCTGCTCTAGGGTCTCCCTGCTGGCAGCGTTATCTCCGCGAATCCAGCCGATCTGCGGATACGCGTTAAAGGCGTGTACCAGTGATTTGAGGACGGCCACTTGTAAATCATCTCGATTGGTCCATTGCTTGACCAAGCGCCCTTCCATCACCTTGTTACGAAATACGTTCAACGCCTTCGCCAGACTAGGGTCTATGTCGCTATTGTTCACGGAGATTGCACCTGGGTTGCCGTGGACAAAGGCGATCACAAACTTACCCGTTTCGACTGCGTAATCATACTCACGCTCCGTGAAACTAATTCCTTGCGCGTCAAGGGAACCGTATCGACCCCCGACGATGAGAAGGTAGTAGTCACACTCATCTATGACCTTCTTGATGTAGGTTAGCTGCTCGACGTCCGTTGCGGGAAACAGCTCCATCCCAGCCGGAACGTGGTTCAGATCAAGAATGCTCCGGATCGTGTCTTGGCGCTCGTCTACTAAGTCGCGAAACGTCGATGAAACGAAAATCTGATATTTTTTAGTTGCCATATCCAACCCAGCATTGTGTGTGCCAGATGTAAGCGGGAATTGGATATCGCCGCAAGCGCTGTCAGATCAATGGCTGTCCTCATGGGATTATGGCGGTGGAATTCCACCCCGCTTCCAGGCGGGGGTAGGTGTTCCACCTCTAACGGGGGTATAAGGGGGTGGAAGCCCTACGCGGCGGCCCTTTCGCCGGAGAACGCTCCCGCCGCTCTCGCCGCTTTGATGCGGCCGGCCAGTCCCGGCAGGGCGTTATGCACCGACGGCAGGTACGTCACCCTGCCGTCCTTACCCACACACATACGGCACTTGCTTCCGACGAGATCCAACACGTCGTCGCTGGTATGGCCGCTTGAGATAACGCGAAGGTTCGCCTGACCGCGTTCTTGCACGGCGTGATCGCCGGCCCTGATCGGGAAGGTATGTGAAATTCCGGTCAGCAGGCTGCCACCATCGTCGATGTCCAGCACAAGGGAAAGAAGTTCGCCGTCGCCATCCGCGATCGTAGATGCGGCTGTAACCTTGATACGGTGGGTGCCGGACGGTACAAACGGCGAGATCTCGCCGCACCATTCTACGGCCGGCTCTTCAGTGTTCTCTGGCTCGGATGTAGCCTTGGTAGTGCGCCTAGCAATAGCTGCCTCCTTCGGGTCGCTGTAGATCTCGGGAAGATCTTCATCGAAGCGCTCGCCGGAAAGCCAATTCGCGGGCGTCGGCATCCATTTTTTGTCGATCGGGTGTTTCTCATAGTGCGCTGCCCATGCGCTAGCCGCTGCAATGATACGTTCTGCAGTAGACACATCAGGGGCTAGATTACTCCAGGCTGAACGAGCTTTAGGTTTCTGATACTTTCGCGGAAATGCGTTCCAGAATCCCTCGAACGGGTCCCGCGACCCGGCCGCGGTGGCCGCTAGGCCATCCGAAGGCAGGGGGTCGGGGGTATCTACATTCCTACTTACCTGTAAGACCGGCTTGTCAGCCGGTTTCGGTAAGTAGGTTTCGGTATCGCCAGCAATACCGCTAGAGCCCCTAGAGGTATCGTCTGCAATACCGCATGAGGTATCGTGGACAATACCGCTAGTAGAGGTATCGCCAGCAATACCACTAGCAAAAAAACCGAAATTGAGGGCGTATTCCGTAGGGCGGGTGCCGACGCCTTCGCGGATAACAGAGAAGGCTCCGCGGTCGGTGAGGCGGCGAACCGACGCGATGATGTTGGGGCGGGTGGCCTTGGTGCGCTCGGCCAGATAGCGAAGGCTGGCGCGCGCGTTTCCGAATTTCCCGAAATAGCGCTCGATGATCACCGCGGCGACCTTGTGGTCTAGTCGGGTCGCCCATTCCGTATGGATGATAGCTAGCAGAAGGTGATGCTGAGCGAGGAGGCCGTCGGTCTTATCGGTCATTTGCGGCCTCGTAGGCTTCGACCGCCAGAGCGGTCAGCCGTTCGGCCATGGGGTCAGAGAACGTCGCCGTGCGGCGAGTGCCAGCCTGTGGGGCATACAGGCGATAAGCACCGTCAGGCTGTCTAACCAGTCGCAGGGCGTAAAGCCTGACGTGGTCGTTGAGTTCGACGTCGACGAACGCGACCGCGTCGCGGGCCTTCGCGCCATGGAGAGGGTGGCAATATAGAACTTTCATTGTGGTCTCCTGTTGAGCGCACAGTGGCGCGCCCGCCGGCTCGGTGCCGGCAGGGGGTAGTTGGTGGGATGGTGATGGCAAACACATATTTAAGGGTGAGGGACTGCAAAGTCCTATGACTGACCGCAAAAGAATCGAGGGCGCCGCATAAGGGAAGGGGACGTAATGCTATCTTTTCAGATGCTTAACGCAGGATGCGGAACTGTTCGCGCGGCTCGTGCGCCATCACGGCGTGGCAATACTGGATGACCGAGGACCAGGAGGCGAGCACCGTCTTGTTGCGGATCTCGCTCTTCAGCGTGCGCTGTGCGACGGCGGCGATCAGCTTCAGATCCATCGCCACCGCTTCACCGATGCCCTTCACCTCCTGCAGGAGGGCGGGCGTCGCGCCGAAGACACCGGACAGCGTGCCGAAGCGATCGAGCAGGGCCTTTGCCACCGGCTTGGTGTCGCGGCGCGGGATCAGCCGGAAGAGCAGCAATTCGAGGATTTCATAATCGGCAAGGGCGCCATCGCCAAAGCCGCTGAAACGCGCCCGGAGCCGCTCGCGGTGACCGTGATAGTGCTTTTCCTCGATGGGAACCGCTTTGGCGGTTGATGTGCGGGCGGGCTGTTCGAAGAAATGGCCCCGCTCATCGGTGTCGTGAAACAAATCCTCTGCGGCCGCAGGCTCGTCCCCCGCGCTGGCGGGCGATGTCGTGTCCTTTCGTCCGCGCGGTCCTGTCATGGGCGGCCTAAGCGGGGAGGCCGGGGCGGTCGAGACCGCCGGGCGACAGGGTGAAGATTTCACAGCCATCCGCCGTCACGCCGACCGTGTGTTCATATTGCGCCGAAAGCGAGCGGTCGCGCGTCACCGCGGTCCAGCCGTCGGAGAGGACCTTCACATGCGGACGGCCGAGGTTGATCATCGGCTCGATGGTGAAGATCATGCCCTCGCGCATCTCCGGGCCTTCATTGGCGCGGCCGTAGTGCAGGATGTTCGGGGCATCGTGGAAGAGCCGGCCGACACCGTGGCCGCAGAAATCGCGTACGACGGAGCAGCGCTCGGCTTCGGCATGGGCCTGGATCGCCTCGCCGATCGCGCCGGTGCGGGCGCCGGGCCGGACGGCGGCGATGCCGCGCATCAGGCATTCATGGGTGACTTCCAGCAGGCGCTCGGCGGCGCGTTTGACCTCGCCGACCGGATACATGCGGCTCGAATCGCCGTGCCAGCCGTCCACTATGTAGGTGACGTCGATGTTGACGACGTCACCGTCACGCAGCGGCTTGTCGTTGGGAATGCCGTGGCAGACAACGTGGTTGATCGAGGTGCAACTGGATTTGGTGTAGCCGCGATAGTTCAGCGTGGCGGGGAGTGCGCCGTGATCCATGCCGAATTCGAAGACGAAGCGGTCGATGACATCGGTGGCCACCCCCGGCTTTACCAGCGGATAGAGTTCATCGAGGCAGCGTGCCGTCAACTGGCAGGCCTTGCGCATGCCGGCAAAGGCATCTGCGTCGTAGAGGCGGATCACGCCCGTGTTCTTCAGCGGCGCGGCGGTCGCGTCGATATAGGTCACCATGGTCGAACTTTCGCTAATCTGTAGAGACCGTCATAAAACAGCGACACCGGGTTCGTCCATGGCGATCGACGCCACGGGCTGGATTTGCCGGGATGTAACCGCACATTTGACCGCGTAGGCCTCGACGCCGCGGGCCTGCGCCCGCCGGAAGCCGGCCGCATAGGTCGGGTCGAGATCGGCGCAGATCCGGAAGCGTTCGCAATCCTCGCGCTGGATGAGATAGAGCATGACGGCGCGAAAGCCGGCCTCCGCCATATCGCCGAGCTCTTCGAGGTGCTTGGCGCCGCGCTCCGTCACCGTGTCGGGAAATTCGGCAAGGTCGGGGCTACGACGAAAATGCACGTTCTTGACCTCGACATAGGCCGCCGGCCGATCGGGGCCGGAAAGCAGGATGTCGATGCGGGAATTGCGGCCATATTTCCGTTCCCGCTCCAGCACGGGATAGGTGCCGAGATCGGCGACGAGGCCAGCGCGGATCGCTTCCTCGGCAAGCCGGTTCGGCAGGCCGGTATTGACGCCCACGACGGTGTCGTCCGCCTCCACCAGCTCCAGCCGATGGCGATGTTTTCGCGTCGTGCTGTCGCTTGTCGACATCCAGATGCGCGAGCCCGGCGCGGTCAGGCCGCGCATGGAGCCGGTGTTGGGGCAAGAGCCGGTGATCGCCGAACCATCGTCGAGGATGGCGTCGAAGAGAAAACGCTTGTAGCGCTGCACGAGGGTGCCGGAGACGAGCGGCGGATCGAACTTCATGTCGTCTCAGGCACGCACGCGCACATAGGAGCCGGGCGCTTCCTCGAGGGAGTTCATGCTGCCGCCGGTCTTGCGCGCCGGCACCACGCGGTCATCCTCGGCTTTGATCCAATCATGCCAGTGCGGCCACCAGGAGCCGGCCGTCTCTTCGGCCTTCTTCACCCAGTCCTCGAATTCGCCCGTCACCGGGCCGCCGGTCCAGAACTGGTACTTCATCTTGTCCGGCGGATTGACGACGCCGGCAATGTGGCCGGACCCCGCCATGACATAGGTGACTTTGCCGCCGAAGAACGAACTGCCGACGAAGACCGACTTCGCGGGCGCGATGTGGTCTTCCTTGGTGGCGAGATTGTAGATGGGTATCTTGACGTCCTTCAACGACAGCGTCTTGCCGGCCAGCACCATTTCGCCCTTGGTGAGGGTATTGTTCAGATAACAATTCCGCAGATAAAACGAATGGTTGGCGGCGGGCATTCGTGTGGAATCTGAATTCCAGTAGAGTAGGTCGAAGGGCATCGGATCCTGGCCCTTCAGGTAGTTGTTGACGAAATAGGGCCAGATGAGTTCCGAGGCGCGCAGCATGTTGAAGGCGGTCGCCATCTTGGAGCCGTCGAGATAACCCGTCGCCTTCATGCCGCGCTCCATGAGGTCGATCTGTTCCTCGTCGGCAAAGACCTTCAGGTCGCCGGCATGGGTGAAATCGACCTGGGTGGTGAACAGCGTCGCCGAGCGGATGCGCTTGTCGCCTTCCTGCCCGTGCAGGGCAAGCGTGGCCGCCAGCAATGTGCCGCCGACGCAATAGCCGATAGCATTCACCTCTTCTTCGCCAGTCGCCTGCTTGATGGTGTCGAGCGCAAAACCGACGCCCTCGCGGGCATAGGCTTCCCAGCCCTTGGTCGCATGACGTTCGTCCGGGTTCACCCAGGAAATGACGAAGACCGTGTGACCCTGGTCGACTGCCCATTTGATGAAGGATTTCGCGGGGTTGAGGTCCAGAATGTAGAATTTGTTGATCCATGGCGGGCAGATGAGGAGAGGGCGCTTCAGCACCGTTTCCGTTGTCGCGTCGTACTGGATCACCTGGCAGACATCGCTTTGCGCCAGAACCTTGCCGGGCGTGAGCGCCATGTTCTCGCCGATGGCGAATTTGGACGTGTCCGTCTGGCGCAGTTTCAGATCGCCGCGGCCGGCGGCGATGTCCTCCGCCAGCATCTTCATGCCGCGCACGAGATTTGCGCCATTCGAGGCGACGGTCTCGCGGTAGAGCTGCGGATTGGTCGTGACGAAGTTGCTCGGGGAAATGGCGCTCGCAATCTGCTTCACGTAGAAGCCGGCCTTGTGGCGCGTATGCTCGTCCAGGCCTTCCGCATCCGTGACCAGCTTTTCAGCCCAGTCCGACGTCACGAAATAGGCCTGCCGCAGGAAATCGAAGAACGGGTTCTTCACCCAGTCCTCGTCGGAAAAACGCTTGTCCTTGCCGTGCGGGTCGGGTGCCGGCTCGGCTTCCTGGCCGCCGATGCGGTTGAGGGTGCGCGACCAGATGTTGAAATAGCTGCCAAGCAGCAGGGTCTGGGCTTCCAGCGTGCGGCGCGGGTCCGCCAGCCAATATTCCGAAACCTTGGAGAGCGTCTTGACCATGTCGACCATCGGCTCGGACACGGTATCGACCTTCTCGCCGCTTTCGCGGGGGGCGAGCCAGGCGGAGGCGGCCTTGCCGAGTTGTTCGACCGTGCGGGCGAGGTTGACCGTCAGCGCCTCGGGGTCCTTGACGATATAGGGTTCGATCGTGGCGGGGTCGAACCCCTGTAAACCGGGCTTGTTTCCGGCCGCATCGCGTTCATTCGCTTTGCGTTCATCGGCCATCGTTCCCTCCCGATTTTATTGTTACTTTTGTATTTTTACATTCTGAACGAAACAGATTACAAGGGCCTGACAGCCTCTAGCGGCATTATCCGGAACCGGTCGTTTCGACAGGAGCATACGTCCCCATGGCGTTCGAAATCAGGCGCGTGAGCGCCGCCCTTCTCATGGCCGCCATGCCGGTCGTTTTCGCCTCCTGCGCTTCGACGACCGAGACGGCTTCGACGGTCAATACCGGCGCCAATCGCTCTGCCGTCTATCCGGACATTACCGCCATCGTCAGCGCCGAAACGCAGCAGATGAGCGACGAGGAAGCGGCCAGCTACAGTGCACGCCTGTCGTCACTTGCCGCGCGCCGCCGCTCGGGGGCGATTTCGGAAGCCGAATACCGCCGCCAGCTCGCTGAATTGCAAGCATTGCGGGATGGTCACGGTCAGGCAACGCTTTCGCAGATCGAAGGCAAGAATTAACACTTGCCTTTCTTGCCGTTTGGCAGCAAAGCGGATGACGGCCACTTGGCCGTCGGCCGGGCGGAGCGCCTTCATTTTGAACGCTTTTGTCCGTATCCGTTCACTTGATTCGCGCGGAGTTTTGCGTCGTCCGGCAGGGCCGCCGGAGGGGCTTCGCGCTCAACGGGGTTAAAGATGGAAGAGTTTCACAAGGTCCGGCGTCTGCCGCCGTATGTTTTCGAACAGGTCAACCGTTTGAAAGCAAGCGCGCGAGCGGGTGGTGCCGATATCATCGACCTTGGCATGGGTAACCCCGATCTGCCGACGCCCAAGGCGATCGTCGACAAGCTGTGCGAAGTGGTCCAGGACCCGCGCACGCACCGTTACTCCTCCTCCAAGGGCATTCCGGGCCTGCGCCGCGCTCAGGCCGCCTATTACGCCCGCCGCTTCGGCGTGAAGCTGAACCCGGAGACCCAGGTCGTCGCGACGCTCGGCTCCAAGGAAGGCTTTGCCAACATGGCGCAGGCGATCACCGCGCCTGGCGACGTCATCCTGTGCCCGAACCCGACCTATCCGATCCACGCCTTCGGCTTCCTGATGGCCGGTGGCGTGATCCGCTCCATGTCGGTCGAGCCGGACGAGAGCTTCTTCCCGCCGCTCGAGCGCGCCGTGCGCCATTCGATTCCGAAGCCGCTGGCGCTGATCATCAACTATCCGTCGAACCCGACGGCGCATGTCGCGACACTGGATTTCTACAAGGACGTCATCGCGTTTGCGAAGAAGCATGACATCATCGTGCTGTCCGACCTTGCCTATTCGGAAATCTACTTCAACGACGCGCCGCCGCCGTCCGTGCTGGAAGTGCCGGGCGCCATCGACATCGCCGTCGAATTCACCTCCATGTCGAAGACTTTTTCCATGCCCGGCTGGCGCATGGGCTTTGCCGTCGGCAATGAACGCCTGATCGCGGCGCTGACGCGTGTAAAATCCTATCTCGACTACGGCGCCTTCACGCCGATCCAGGTGGCGGCGACGCATGCGCTGAACGGCGACGGCTCGGACATCGCGGAAGTGCGCAACATCTACAAGCGCCGCCGCGACGTGATGGTCGATACGTTCGGCAAGGCCGGTTTCGAGGTTCCTCCGCCGGCAGCGACGATGTTTGCCTGGGCAAAGATCCCGGAAAAATTCCGTCATCTTGGTTCGCTGGAGTTTTCCAAGCTGCTCGTCGAGAAGGCGGATGTCGCGGTCGCTCCGGGCATCGGTTTCGGCGAGATGGGGGACGATTACGTCCGTCTCGCGCTGGTCGAGAACGAACACCGCATCCGCCAGGCGGCGCGCAACATCAAGAAGTTCCTCTCAACGGCGGACGAGACGATGCACAACGTCATCTCGCTGAACGCCCATCGTTGATACACCACCCTCCGCGTGACCCGCGGAGGGTTCCCTTCCCAAACATAGGACACGACCATGGCAGATGCCCTGAAGATCGGCATTGCGGGCTTGGGTACCGTCGGTGCCTCGCTCGCGAAGATTCTCGTCGAACGCAGGGACATGCTTACGACAACGTGCGGCCGGCCGATCGAGATTGTTGCCATTACCGCACGCGCCAAGGGCCGCGACCGCGGCGTCGATCTGTCGTCGGCGGAATGGTTCGATGACGCCGTTGCGCTGGCGCGTGACGCCAAGATCGACGTCTTCGTGGAACTGATGGGCGGGGCGGGCGATCCGGCCTATTCCGCGGTCAAGGCGGCACTGTCGCGCGGCGTGCATGTCGTGACCGCCAACAAGGCGCTGCTGGCCGCCCACGGTGTGGAACTCGCCGTCATTGCGGAAAAGCACGGCTGCATCCTCAACTACGAAGCGGCTGTCGCGGGCGGCATCCCGGTCATCAAGGCGCTGCGTGAATCGCTCACCGGCAACACGATTTCCCGCGTCTACGGCATCATGAACGGCACCTGCAACTACATCCTCACCAAGATGGAGAAGGAGGGCCTGTCCTTCGAGGTGTGCCTGAAGGAAGCGCAGCGCCTTGGTTATGCCGAAGCGGACCCCGCCTTCGACATCGAGGGCAACGACACGGCGCACAAGCTGTCGATCCTGACGACGCTCGCCTTCGGCACGAAGATCTCGGCCGACGACATCTATCTCGAAGGCATCACCAACATCTCGATCGATGATATCCGCGCCGCCGCCGATCTCGGCTACCGCATCAAGCTGCTCGGCGTGGCGCAGAGGACCGATACCGGCGTCGAACAGCGCGTGCACCCGACCATGGTGCCCCTCGATTCCGTCATCGCGCAGGTCGACGGCGTGACCAATGCGGTCGCGATCGAATCGGACATTCTCGGCGAGTTGCTGATGGTCGGCCCGGGTGCGGGCGGCAACGCCACGGCCTCGGCGGTGCTTGGCGACATTGCCGATATCGCCAAGAGTCGCCCCGGTGCGCAGACCGTGCCGGTTCTCGGTCGGCCGGCGGCGTCGCTGGCACCCTACAAGCGTGCGCAGATCCGCAAGCATCATGGTGGCTATTTCATCCGCCTGTCGGTCGAGGACCGCACCGGCGTCTTCGCCAGCATTGCCAAGCACATGGCGGAAAACGGCATCTCGCTCGAATCGATCGTGCAGCGCGCGCAGGCAAGCGCTGAAACGACCGATCCGAAGACCATCATCCTCGTCACCCACGCGACGATGGAGGATTCCGTCCGCAAGGCCGTCGCTTCGATCAAGAGCGAGGGCTATCTCGTCGGCGAACCGCAGGTGATCCGCATCGAGCGCCCGAAGACGGCCTGATTGCCGTCTTTCCACCGCGAACAAATCCGTGCCCGCCTCCGCCCTTGCGCCGGAGCGCGGGCACTGGTCTTTTAGGGCCTGTCAGGAGCCGCCATGAGCATGTTGGAAAACGCAGATCCCGTCAGCCGGGCCTTTCTCGGCGTCGAGCGCTCGGCGACCGGCCAGCGCTGGGTGGCGCGGCTCGACCAGGCGGGGGAAAACCGCGCGCTGGCGATGAGCCAGAGCCATGGCCTGCCGGACCTGATTTCCCGCGTGCTGGCGGGCCGAGGCGTGCCGTTCGACGGTGCGCTGGAATTTCTCGATCCGACCTTGCGGCGCCTGATGCCGGAGCCCTACAGCCTGATGGATTGCGAAGCGGCGGTGGAGCGGCTGGCGCGTGCCGTCGAGCGCGGGGAACGGGTCGCGATCTTTGGCGACTACGATGTCGACGGCGCCTCCTCCTCGGCACTTCTCTATCGTTTCCTCGCCCATTTCGGCGTCCAGGCGGAAATCTACATTCCGGACCGGATTTTCGAGGGTTACGGCCCGAACCCCAACGCCATCGCCCAGCTCATCGAGCGCGGCGCGCAGCTCATCGTCACGGTCGATTGCGGCTCGACCAGCCACGAATCGCTTGCCGTGGCACGCGAGCGTGGCATCGACGTCGTCGTCCTCGACCATCACCAGGTCGGCGAGGACCTGCCGCCGGCGCTGGCGCTGGTCAATCCGAACCGTGAGGACGATCTTTCGGGGCAGGGGCATCTTTCCGCCGCGGGCGTCGTCTTCCTCGTGCTGGTGGCCCTGCAGCGGCTCTTGCGGTCGCGCGGCGATACGCGGGCCGCAGGTTTCGATCTGCTCTCCATGCTCGATCTCGTGGCGCTCTCCACGGTCTGCGACGTGGTTCCGCTGAAGGGCCTCAACCGTGCCTATGTGGTGAAGGGGCTGGTTGCGGCGCGACATCTCGGCAATGCCGGCCTGACGGCGCTGCTGAAGCAGGCGGGCATCGGCGGGCCGGTGACGCCCTATCATCTCGGCTTCCTCGTTGGCCCGCGCATCAATGCCGGCGGGCGCATCGGCGATGCGGCGCTTGGCAGCCGCCTCCTGACGATCGACGAGCCGGGCGAGGCCGAGCGCATCGCCAAGCAGCTCGACGAACTCAATCGCGAGCGCCAGGTCATGGAGGCCGCGATGCTCGCCGAAGCTGAGGCCGAAGCGCAGGCGGAATACGGCACGGGCGAAAGCGCCTCGGTGATTCTCACCGCCCGCGAGGGTTGGCATCCGGGTGTCGTCGGTCTGCTCGCCTCGCGCCTCAAGGATCGTTTCCGCCGCCCCGCCTTTGCCATCGCCTTCGACCCCTCCGGCAAGGGCACCGGCTCCGGTCGCTCGATCAGCGGCTTCGACATGGGCCGCATGGTGCGCGCCGCCGTGGACGAAGGCATTCTCGTGAAAGGCGGCGGTCACGCGATGGCCGCCGGCCTGACGGTGGAACGAGCAAATCTCGGCCGGCTGCGTGGCTTCTTCGAAGAACGTACGGAGCGCATCGTGCGCGAGCTCGTGGCCGTGGAAACGTTGAAGATCGACGGCGCGCTCAGCGCCAGCGGCGCCACGCTGGCCCTGGCCGACCAGCTTGAACAGGCCGGCCCCTATGGTTCCGGCCACCCGCAGCCGATTTTCGCCCTGCCGGCGCACCGCGTCCGCGATGTGCGCCCGGTCGGCGTCAATCACCTGCGCATCGGTCTGGAAGGCCCCGACGGCGGCCGCATGGATGCCATGGCTTTCCGCGCCGCCGAAGCCGATCTCGGCGTTTTCCTGATGAAGGAGCGCGGCCAGGCGGTGCATCTTGCAGGAACGCTTTCCGCCGACAGCTGGCAGGGCAGCCGGCGCATGCAGTTCCGCGTGCTGGACGCTGCAAAGGCGTTCTGATCCATCATGTAGGGGAGGGAACCGTGGCACGCCCTAGGGGAGTCGAACCCCTCTTTTCAGAATGAAAATCTGACGTCCTAACCGATAGACGAAGGGCGCGTGCGGTGGGCGTCTTCTAATCGGGCCAACGGATTCGTGCAAGCCCTAAATGCAGGATTTTTCTATTTTTTCCACTTCGCGCACGGGCGCGAATTCCTGCTGTGCGGGAACGATATTCATCGGCATTGCGAAGGGGAAAGTGGCACGCCCTAGGGGAGTCGAACCCCTCTTTTCAGAATGAAAATCTGACGTCCTAACCGATAGACGAAGGGCGCGTGCTGCGGCGTTTTCTAATCAGGACCGGCTGAATGCGCAAGACGAAAAATAGCGTTCGACGCAACTTTTTCACAGCCAAAACCGCAGTTTCAAACGGATTAAAACAGCGATGTAAAGGGGAGGGAACCGTGGCACGCCCTAGGGGAGTCGAACCCCTCTTTTCAGAATGAAAATCTGACGTCCTAACCGATAGACGAAGGGCGCGTGCTGCGGCGTTTTCTAATCAGGACCGGCTGAATGCGCAAGACGAAAAATAGCGTTCGACGCAACTTTTTCACAGCCAAAACCGCAGTTTCAAACGGATTAAAACAGCGATGTAAAGGGGAGGGAACCGTGGCACGCCCTAGGGGAGTCGAACCCCTCTTTTCAGAATGAAAATCTGACGTCCTAACCGATAGACGAAGGGCGCGTGC
>NZ_JBQVPI010000015.1:74582-158093 GCF_052438155.1 Shinella sp.
GGGAGTCGAACCCCTCTTTTCAGAATGAAAATCTGACGTCCTAACCGATAGACGAAGGGCGCGTGCGGTGGGCGTCTTATAGAAGGAGGTTTTGCCTTCCGCAAGCGGGAAAAAGCCGTTGTGACAAAAAAATGAAAAGCCGCCTCGAGTGTGATCTCGGGACGGCTTGGAATGCGTGAAAACACATGGATAGCAGGTGCTTAAAGCATGTCGCGTAAAAGTGTGCAGCGGTTTTGCGGCAACGACATGCGAAAAATCAAGGAGCTAAAGCGTCAGGAGCGAATCTGAAAGATCGCGATGCGTTTTAGGGTGCAAAATCTATTTGCGCCGACGGCAGCGCCAGTTCCAGTCACGTTCCGTACCGACGTCGATATGTACGGATTCGGTATGGCAATAGGTGCCGACGCCGCCGCGGCCGGGCATGGTGCGCAGATATTCCGCAAGTTCCCATTTGCTGACGCCGGCGATCTGGATATCCGCCGCCTCGCACCGTGTGTGCAGCGACTGCTTGGCACGGTTGCGCTTCAGGTCGCGCAGGCCGGAGGTGACGATGATCGGCTTGTCATAATGCTTCTCGATCGTCTTCAGCACCTGCAGCAGTTCCGGCTTGAAACAGCCGGTCTGTACCTTTTCGGTCTGCAGCCACAGGCCATTTGGCGCGAGGCGCGCAAGGCCGGCAAGCGAGGCCACTTCCTTGAACTGCGGTGCGTCATTCTCGACCTCTTCGGATTCCGAGTGATCCGTCGAGAACAGGGCATGGGCAGTGGTAACGCCCGGAAGCGTGCCGAGCGAGGCCTTCTGCGTGGCGTTCGCGCTGTCGCGGCTGATCACGCGGCGCGGCTGCACGGCAAAACGTTCGCCGTCGAACTGCTCCTTGGCTTCACGCTTGTTGGTGAAGAGGGAGGCGAGCGTCAAGGTTTTGCGCGGCTGAACCTTGGTCTGTGTCTCCGTTTCCGGCAGGGCGGCGACAGCGCCATCGTCCGCCGGTGTTGCAAGCGCGAGGTCTGCGGCATTGCCGGCCGCAGCTTCCGCGACGAGCGCCGTGCGTGCCGTCTTCGGGATCGGCACGGTTTCCGGCAGCACGACTTCGGCCTTTTCATCGCCAAGGGTGGCGACCGGCTGCTGTGTGGTCGAATCGACCGCCGGCATGTCTTCTACCGGCAATCGCCCGGACTGATCGGCAGTCTGCGCCGCACCCGAATTGGCATAGAGGCTGTTGACGGCGCCATTTGTGCCGGACGTTTGCGTCGCATAGGCGTTGCTTGTGGGGGTCGCCTGGTTGCCATTGGAATAGATGCTGACCTTGCCGGCGTTGAGCGACGTGGGCTGCATGACGAGGCCTGCCATGTCGCTGCCGGCTTCGCCCGTTGTCTGCTGCCCCGTCGTTCCGGCATCGGCCGTGACGGATGCATCCTGCGCTGCCCCGCCAGTTGCACCAGCGGTAACGACCGGCGTGGTGGTCTCTTCCGTGCTGCCTTCGGCGACGGAATCTTCGCTTTCCTGCGTGGCCTTGTTATCGGCGCGCATATCCGTGGAAGCCGCGGAAACGCAGCCCGAAAGCGTGGCAACCGAAACGGCCAGCAGCAATCCATACCGCAGCGCCTTCAGGCCTGGCCACTTTCCCTGCAAATCTTGCAAAGGCTTTCCCCCGCATTCGACGTTCGTGCCCTCGGTCTTGCCGCCGGTCGGGCCATGTCTTCAAACAGTCGCAACCGCAATCGAGAAAAGCCGGATGGCCAGGCTGCGGTTGCCGCGATGTTAGCGTTTCGGCCGAATGTGTAAAGGCCGACGCGCGTGAAGCCGTAAAACGCAGAACGGAATACATCCGGCTCGCAATCGGCCGAAGCACCCTCTCACTGGCGATTGACCGGAACGGCAAGAAAGTCCCGGTCAAATACGGCGAAACAATGGTCTCGTCATGCAGGTATATAGGACGCAAGCTTTGCCCGGAGCTTGCGTCCCGTTTTGGTTTACCAGGCGCCGGTATTGCCCATGGAGGCCCAGGGTTCTGCGGGCGCTAGATTTTCGCCCTTCTGCAGGATTTCGATGGAAACGCCATCCGGCGAGCGCACGAAGGCCATGTGACCGTCGCGCGGCGGGCGGTTGATGGTGACGCCGTTGTCCATCAGATTCTGGCAGATCGCATAGATATCGTCGACCTCGTAGGCGAGGTGGCCGAAATTGCGCCCGCCGGCATAGTCCTCGGTATCCCAGTTATAGGTGAGTTCGAGGCAGGGAGCGGCGTTTTCGCGCGCGGTATCGACATCCTCGGGAGCGGCCAGGAAGATCAGGGTAAACCGGCCCTTTTCATTCTCATAGCGGCGCACTTCCACGAGACCGAACAGGGTGCAGTAGAAATGCAGGGACTGATCGACGTCTTTCACGCGGACCATCGTATGGAGATAACGCATTGGAATATCCTTAGAATGTGGAATCGCTCGGAAGATTAGGGTTTTGTCAGCCTGAGGCAAGCCTCGCGGCCTACCAATACGACCGGCAAAACTTTCAAAGGGGCTTGCGCATTCGCATCGGGACAATGTTATTCTTGTTATCAAGAATCAGTTAACCGTAACTCATGTGACGCGTAAACGAGGGGCTGGTAGGTCATGGTGGACAGAATGTCTTCAAAGGAAATCACAGGCCGTGATGACCAGAGCAATGACGCTGTCGATCTGATCGAGATCACCGGTGTCATCAAGTGGTTCGACGTCGCCAAGGGGTTCGGTTTCATCGTTCCTGACAATGGCATGCAGGACGTGCTGGTGCACGTCACCTGCCTCCGTCGCGATGGCTATCAGACGGTTCTCGAAGGAACGCGCGTCGTGGCGCTGATCCATCAGCGTGATCGCGGCTATCAGGCCTTCCGCATCCTTTCCATGGACCAGTCGACAGCTGTGCATCCCTCGCAGATGCCGCCGGTAAGGACGCATGTGCAGGTCACGCCGTCGAGCGGACTGGAGCGCGTCCTGGTCAAGTGGTTCAACCGCACCAAAGGTTTTGGCTTTTTGACGCGCGGCGAGGGCACGGAAGACATTTTCATCCATATGGAGACGCTGCGCCGCTTCGGTCTTACCGAGCTACGCCCGGGGCAGGTCGTTCTCGTGCGCTTCGGCGATGGCGACAAGGGCCTGATGGCTGCCGAAATCCATCCAGACAATCCGGCTCCCGGTAACATGGCACACTGATGGCAGTTCCTGCGCGCGCTTCTGGTTTGGCGCGCCTGACGGGCGCCCTGCTGGCATTGTTTTTATGCCTACTTCCCGCGGCTTACGCGGCCGAGACCTTTGACAAGCAGCCCCTGGCGATTATCACCAAGGACGGCAAGAGCCATGCTTTTACGGTGGAACTTGCCGTGACGCCGCGCCAGCGCGAGCAGGGGTTGATGAATCGCCGGGACATGGCTGCGGACCACGGCATGCTCTTCGCTTTCGGCGAAACGCGGCAGGTCTTCATGTGGATGAAGAACACCTACCTGCCACTCGACATGCTGTTCCTCGCCAAGGACGGCAAGGTGCGCGCCATCAAGGAAAATGCCGAGCCGTTGTCCGAATCGATCATCGATTCGCAGGGACCGATCGATTACGTGCTGGAACTGAACGGCGGCACCGTGAAGCGCCTCGGAATTCACGCTGGCAGCCGCGTGCAGAGCGACCTCATCGAATCCCAGCGCAAGGCGAAGTAGGGCTTTCGCGAGACTCTTCCCCTGAGAAACAGTTTCCCTGTAATAACCGTGAGAAAGCTGCCTTTTGCTGTTGCGGCACAAGACAGATGCGTGTATCTCCCCATCGCCGGGACGGACGGAGTGTAGCGCAGTCTGGTAGCGCATCTGGTTTGGGACCAGAGGGTCGGGAGTTCGAATCTCTCCACTCCGACCATCGGCAAGCCCCGCGAGGCAAGGGTTAGAAGCAAACCCTAAAATAATCCAAAGAACTCACCGATACGGCAGACCGCCACCTGTTACGCGGTGATGGTATACGTGAAGACGCCCTCCATTGGGGGCCGTCAGTCAGATTGCGTCGCGCACTTCCACGGGTCATCGCGCCAGCCAGCAGGTAAGCGTTCATGGTATCGCCCCATGAACATGACGCCCTGACTATATCCGGGCCAGACGACGTGATCCGATTCCAGGTCGGCTCCGATACTGTGGCGGGTCTGCCGTCCACTCCGCTTTGATGATGCTGGACTGTTCCTTCACATCAGCCTCGTGAATGTAGCCGTCCCTGATTGGGATGCGGCGAAAAGCGTGACGGCGGATGCGTTGCGCTCGATCTACCTCCAAGGACAACGCCCCCTGCTTGTAGACCCTGCTCGGAAGAAGGTCAGCACGGGTCAGGAATGGCCTCGGCATCTCGATCATGGTCATGTCTCCCCAGTGCGCCCAATCGGCGCTCAAGGGATATTTTGACCTGGATATCTGGCGAGAAAATTTCGCCGGCAGAGAATGGCTTCAGTCAACGGGGGTGGGCGGAAGTCGAGTTATAAAGTGGTTGCGAATTCTACTATTGTCTGCGTGAACAAAATCCGATTCACGGTGACAGACGGTGTCAAGTTATCCGGTTTACGAATACAACATGCACGATGTCGCCAGGGCCGGACAACGTTTGAAAGACGTTATTCCTTGGGATGACTACGACGACGAGGTTCGTCGGGTCTTCTCCGTTGCGAATAGTTGGCGTGACAGTCATGTTCTGCCGATGAAGAGAATTCGTCTTTCTATTGCACACCGGATGCGCCACCTGAAACTTTCGGGTGACGTGGTCGCGCGGGCGAAGAGGATGTCTTCGATCCGTGGAAAGCTGAGAAGGCATCCAGGTAAGCTAGACCAGATGCAGGACCTCGGCGGATGTCGTGCGATTATGGACGACATTAACGGCGTCAACGCCTTGGTGGCCGAATGCCAGCGCATGCCGCACGAAGTCCGTACCCACAAGAACTACGTCGATAAGGCGAAACCTGACGGATACCGTAGCCACCACGTCATTTTCAGATTCGACGGCGATGCAGATCGGGCGATGTACCGTGGACGTCGGGTCGAGCTTCAAATCAGAACGAAGCTCCAGCATTCTTGGGCCACCGCCGTCGAGGTTGTGGGTCAGACCAGACTCGAGGAGTTGAAGTCGGGAAAGGGTAGCGCCGAGTGGCTCCGCTTCTTCCGCCTGATGTCAGACGAATTTTCGTTCGAGGAGGGCTGCGAGTTCGACCGTGTGGCGTCAGGGAGGCGACAGCGCCTCGACGAAATCCGGGACGGCAACAACACCATCAGGGCGATGGACGTACTGGAGAACCATCGCTCGACCACGCGATACATTGCCTCATACATCCTGTCGGGCGACGCAAGGGTATTTCTGATCCGCTACGACAACGTCAACCATACCGTTAGCGTTGAGGGTATTCCGATCCTTCAGTGGGCGCACTGGCATTGCAACACGAAGAGATGGCAATGGAGGAATCTGGATTAGGGGAGAACAGCGCCGTCCTTGTCGATGCGAAAGAGGCTGCATCGATCGTGTCTGCTTTCCCGAACTATTTCGGCGATGTTTCCCTCTTTCTAGGGAAACTGAAGGCGATATGCGGAAAGGCGCGTGAGAGCGAGTATCAGTTGCCTAAACAGGAGATCGTCCCTCCGAAGGCCTACGAAGTGCCGGACCTGAGCTGGTTCAAGCAACGTCATCGGCGGTGGACCGCGCCTGGAAAGCCAAAG
Source organism: Shinella sp. (assembly GCF_052438155.1). Classification (NCBI taxonomy): domain Bacteria; kingdom Pseudomonadati; phylum Pseudomonadota; class Alphaproteobacteria; order Hyphomicrobiales; family Rhizobiaceae; genus Shinella; species Shinella sp. Next base: position 80,284 of record NZ_JBQVPI010000015.1, read on the forward strand.
ACCAAGTAGAGAGGTCGTGTGGATGGGAAATGCTGAGTCAGCGAATAGTGTCGGTCGTATCCCAGGAGTTCGAGATCGCGGCCAACGAGCGGATCGACGACTCCATCGCTCGCCGCATGAAGTTGGTCGTAGAGGTCGAACATGGCGACCGCGTCAGGCGGAAAGCTGAAGGTTCCGCCGTCCACTGCCGCAGCGATCCTTGACACGATCGAGTCTTCGCGGAACCGCGAATAGACGCTGTCGAAGCATCCGACGAGATCGAGGATATGCCCCTCGGTCTCCGCGCTGAGCGGCGCAGGTGTGTCGATCTCCCAGGATGTGCCTATGGCATCGAACTCGAAACGGGATGTCAACACGCCGTCCATGTCAGAGGCCAGTCATCTTCAACGCCGCTTCAGGGAGCCGTTCGCCGACGACGTCGAATTTTGCGAGGATCGCGTCGATCTCCACGATGTCGCTCGGGGTCAGTTCGATGTCGGCGCTGCCGAGATTTTCCTCAAGGCGGTGCTGCTTCGTCGTGCCGGGAATCGGGACTATCCAGGGTTTCTGGGCCAGCAACCATGCCAGCGCGACCTGGGCGGGCGTCGACTGCTTGTTCTCGGCGATGACAGTGATCGCATCGACCAGCGCGAAGTTCGCCTTGCGTGCTTCCGGACTGAAGCGCGGAACTGCGTTGCGGAAATCCGTGGGGTCGAACGCGGTGTTCTCGTCGATCTTGCCCGTCAGAAAACCAGCGCCGAGCGGGCTGAACGGCACGAAGCCGATCCCGAGTTCTTCGAGCGCAGGCAGCAGTTCGATTTCAGGGCCGCGCCAGAACAGTGAATACTCGCTTTGGACCGCCGCAACGGGCTGGACAGCATGTGCCTTGCGGATCGTGCCGACACCCGCTTCGGAGAGGCCGAAATGCTTGACCTTACCCGCGGCGATCAGGTCCTTCACGGCACCCGCGACATCCTCGATCGGAACGGCCGGGTCGACGCGGTGCTGGTAGAAGAGGTCGATGCAGTCGGTTTTCAGCCGTTTGAGGGAGGCCTCCGCAACGGCTTTGATATGCTCCGGACGGCTGTTGGTGCCACCGCGGCGCTCGCCGGTTTCCAGGTCGATGTCGAAGCCGAACTTGGTGGCGATGACCACCTTGTCGCGGATCGGGGCCAGCGCCTCGCCGACAAGTTCCTCGTTGACGAAGGGGCCGTACGCTTCGGCGGTGTCGAACAGCGTGACGCCCCGGTCATGGGCGAAGCGCATCAGCTTGATCATATCGGCCTTGTCGGCCGCAGGCCCATAGGCCGAGCTCATGCCCATGCAGCCGAGGCCGAGGGCTGAGACTTCGAGCTTTCCGAGTTTTCTGGTTCTCATGGTCAGTTCTCCTTGATTACGCCGCGCCCTTCACAGGCACGGGTTCTTCGTGGTTTCTTTCCAGCCGCAGGGCGGCTGGCACGATGGTTACGAGGGCGATCATCAATGTCAGCAGCAGCATGACCGTTCCGGCGTCCAATGCATGGGAAACGCGATATGCGGTCAGGTCGGTTCCTGAGAGGCCGGCCGTGCCAACGGCTGCGACCGCAATCAGAACTCCGAGGCCGACCGAGCTTCCCATCTGGTGGGCCACGTTGACCGCACCGGAGGCGGCACCTGCGTCGCTCCGGGTGACCCGGACGACGCCGGACGACGTAAGAGGACTAAGGGTCAGTCCCTGGCTGATGCCGATCAAGAGCATGGGTAAAGCGACGGCGGTCCAGTAATCCGAGCCGACGCCCGCGCGGCTCAACCAGCCCATGGCGACGACGCCTGTGACCATTCCGACGATGAGGACCGTGTTGCGGCCGAAACGTCGGATGAGCCTGGGAACGAGGATCGCGATCGGGACATGCAACATCGTCGCGGGAACGAAGGCGAGGCCCGTCACGGCGGGACGGAAGCCCGCGACTTCCTGGAGGTACAGCGTCGTGAAGAAGAAGAAGCCGGCCATCGCGCCGAGGTAGAGAACTCTTGCCGCGTAGGCCCCGGACCGTTCGATGTCCGAGAACAAGCGTAGCGGAAGGATAGGTTGCTTCGCCCGACGTTCGATCTGCACGAAGGCAGCGAGGAGAATGACGGCGACGACCAGGGTGGCGATGGTGAGCTCGTCCCATCCGGCCTGCGCGGAGCGGATGAAGCCGTAGACCAGCGCACTCATGCCCAGCGTCGATGTGACTGCACCGGGAATGTCGAAGGTTCCGGGCTGTTTGTCCGTCTCGGGAATGTAGACCCGTGCTACAAGAGCCATCGCGATCCCGATGGGAAGGTTGATCAGAAAGCCGATGCGCCAGGAGAGCCAGTCCGCTAGAAGGCCGCCCACGATCAGGCCGAACGTGGCCGAGACGCCAGCCGCGGCGCTGTAGAGCGACACGGCGCGGACGCGTTCTTCGCCCTCGTCGAAGTTGGTCTGCAGCAGGGCCAGCGCCGATGGCGCGAGGATCGCTGAGCCTAGTCCTTGGATCGCACGCCAGGAAAGCATCCACGTGGAAGACTGCGAAGCCCCGATCGCAACGGAGGCAAACGTGAAGATCGCCATGCCGGCGATAAACATCCGGCGGCGGCCGAAGATATCGCCAGCGCGAGCGCCGAGAAGGAGGAAGCCCCCGAAGGTCAGCGTGTAGGCGCTCTGTACCCATGCCAGACCGGCATCCGTGAACCCGAGTTCGTGATGGATTTTTGGCAGTCCAGTCAACACGACCGAGATGTCGAGGACGATCATCACGTAGCTGATCAGAATGATCGCGAGGATCGCCGTCTTATGGACTGGAGCGGTCGTCTGGTGTTTTTCTGGCATTGCATCGTCCGATCTGCGCTTGGCGAGGCCGTCCTCCTCGGCATGGCCGCGGTTCCTATGTGGACAAGATATCCCTTGCCGACCATTTGGATTAGGGGCAGTAATCGAGATGAAGCTATAAGGGCGCCTAATGAATGAAGCAGGAGAATTTTAACGAGCTTGTCGCTTTCGTTATGGTGGCGCGTGAGGAAAGCTTTACGAAGGCGGCCGTTAAACTCGGCGTCTCGCAGTCAGCGCTCAGCCAGACTGTTCGCGGTCTTGAGGAGAGACTCGGACTTCGGCTTCTGACGAGGACGACGAGACGCGTCTCGCCGACGGCTGCGGGCGATCGTCTTCTGCAGACGGCCGGTCCAAGGTTCGAGGAAATCCAGGCGGAGTTGGCGGCACTCACCGAGATGCGGGACAAGCCAGCTGGGACAGTGCGTATCACGGCAGGCGAACACGCCGCGATCTCCGTTCTGGCCCCGGCGCTGGACAAGTTCCTTCCTGACAATCCCGACGTGAACGTGGAGATCACGGTCGACTACGGTCTGACGGATATCGTGGCGGAACGCTACGACGCGGGCGTGCGTCTAGGCGAGCAGGTCGCGAAGGATATGATCGCGGTCAAGATCGGCCCCGAGATGCGCATGGCTGTGGTGGGCGCACCGTCCTACTTTCGGCAGAACCTTTGGCCCGAGGTGCCCGAGGACCTCACCAGACACAACTGTATCCAGATTAGGATGCCTACTCACGGCAACATCTTTGCATGGGAGTTCGAGAAGGATGGTCATGAAATCAAGGTCAGGGTGGAGGGCCAGCTTGTGTTCAACAACATCGCCATGCGCCTTGATGCCGTCAAACGTGGTCTTGGCCTTGCTTACATGCCGGAGGACCAGGTCGCGGACTGCATCGCACGGGGGGAGTTGGTCCGGGTTCTCGAAGACTGGTGCGAGCCATTCCCTGGCTACCATCTTTACTACCCCAATCGCCGACACGCTTCGCCCGCGTTTGCGCTCGTACTCGATGCACTGCGATACCGCGGATGATGTTGTGATCAACTGAATGTGATTAATAAGGCACGCTAATATCTTCAATCAAGAATAGGTGGCTAATCAACTAGGTTGGGGCCGCGTACCCTTCTTCCAGCTTAACGTTGTGAGATTGATATGCACCGCGCCATCGTCAGAACTCTATCCGCCATCGCATTCTCGACAGTCATTGCAAGTGCGGCGTTCGCACAGACATCTTCGAAATCCGCGCCGCTCGTGATCCAGGAGCAAGGAAGCTTCGCCGTTGGCGGCGCTGTTTCCAAGACGGCGGGCACATACAACAACAACGCGCCGACGGCGGAAGGTCAATCGCTCCACGGGGACCACGCCTACGTCTCTTATCAGCTTCCTTCGAATCCGAAGCCCTTGCCGATCGTAATGCTTCACGGAGCCTACCAGTCGGCGCGGAGCTGGGAGACGACACCCGACGGCCGCGAGGGTTTCCAGAACATCTTCCTGCGCCGGGGGTTCTCCACATATCTCGTCGACCAGCCCCGCCGCGGCCGTGCGGGCAACAGCACCGTGGCGACGACGATCGAACCGACGCCATACGACCAGCTGTTCTTCGACCAGTTCCGTCTTGGCAAGTGGCCAGACTATTACGACAACGTCCAGTTCTCGCGTGACCCGGAGGCACTCGACCAGTTCTTCCGTTCCGTAACGCCCAATACGGGTCCCTACGACGCGACGGTTATCTCCGATGCCATGTCGGCGTTGTTCGATAAGACCGGGCCTAGCATTCTGTTCACCCATTCGCAGGCAGGCGGTCCAGGATGGCTGACGGCGATCAAGAACCCGAACGTCAAAGCCATCGTGGCGCTTGAACCGGGAAGCGGCTTCATCTTCCCTGAAGGCGAAGTCCCCGCCGACATGCCGAGCGCCGCCGGCACGCTCAAGGGCGAGGCGGTGCCGGTCGCCGATTTCGAGAAGCTGACTCGCCTGCCGATCGTGATCTATTACGGCGACAACTTCCCGGTTGAGCCGACGACGGAGCGCGGGCAGGACAACTGGCGGGTTCGTCTCGCGATGGCGAAGCTCTGGGTCGATGCCGTCAACAAGCACGGTGGCGACGCCACGCTCGTCCATCTCCCAGACGTCGGCATCAAGGGTGGCACTCACTTCCTGATGTCAGACCTGAACAATGTCGAGATCGCCGACCAGGTCTCCAAATTCCTTGCGGAAAAGAAGCTCGACTGACCCACCCGCGTGCTCGACGGGAAGACCGCTGTGCGCGGAATTCTAAAGATTGAGGAGCCTCAAAATGGCGAACGAAGTCATCAACAGGAGCCGACGCGAGTTCCTGGGAGCGTCCGCACTCGTCATCTCCGGTGCAATATTAGGAGTGCCAACCATGACGACCAAAGCCGTCGCCGCCGACTACAAGCAGAACCCGTTCACCCTCGTCTATGACGGTGCGATCACCAGGAACGAGCCGGGCAAGGTGAACATCCATTCGGTGAAATACAAGCTCAACGCCCTCGACATCGTTGCCAACGTCTATACCCCTGCCGACTACGATCCCGCGAGGAAATATCCCACGATCGTGCTGGCGCATCCGAACGGCGGCGTGAAGGAGCAGACAACGGGACTTTATGCCCAGCGTCTGGCAGAACGCGGCTTCATCACGATCACGGCTGACGCTGCCTATCAGGGCGGAAGTGGCGGCGAGCCGCGCAGCACCGACAAGCCGCAGTACCGTATCGAGGACATCCACGGAATGGCGGATTTCATCAGCGGTTTCCCGGGTGTCGACACAGCGCGTCTCGGTCTCTTTGGCATCTGCGGCGGCGGTGGCTATTCGCTGGCGACGGCCAAGACCGACAAACGCTTCAAGGCGGTAGCGACGCTCAGCCTGTTCAACTCCGGACGAGTCCGTCGCAACGGCTTCCAGGATAGCCAAGTGGACACGATCCAGCAGCGCCTGCAGCAGGCCTCCGCGGCCCGCGCCCAGGAAGCGTCCGGCGGCGAGGTCCTCTATTCCGGAGATGCCAATCTGACGGATGCACAGATCGATGCCCTTCCGTTCGATCTCTATCGGCAGGGTTACCGCTATTACTGGCGCACCCATGCGCATCCCGGATCGACCTTCAGATACACGACGAGCAGCCTGATGGACCTGATGCGCTGGGACGCGACGGACGAGCTCGCCTTGATCGATGTGCCGCTCCTGATGATCGCGGGCAGCGAAGCCGACACCCTCTACATGACCAAGGATGCCTTCCCCAAGGCCACCGGCACCAAGGACAAGGAACTCTTCAAGATCGAGGGTGCGAAGCACATCGAGACCTACTGGGTTCCCGAATATGTCGAGGCGGCTTTGTCCAGACTGAAGCCGTTCTTCGATCGTCACCTCGCTACCGCGTAACGCCCATATCCAAAGGGTGCGCATTGCGCCGCCAGTCAAAACCGTCGGCAGATCGCCACGGCCGAACACCAAGAGGAAACAAACTTGAAGAATCGCATGTCGGGAATGCTTTGCGCCGCCATCGTCTTTGGAGCCGGAGTGGAGGCCACCATGGCACAGGAACCAGCCTCAAATCTTGAATCCGCGAAGTCGCGGACCCAGCAACTGATGGGTGATATCGCGCCCAAGCTCGCGGAACTGACAGACGACGTCCTCTATACCGACGTCTGGGAACGGCCACAACTCTCCCAGCGCGACCGTAGCCTGGTAACCGTCAGCGCGCTCATCGCACTCAATCGACCCGATCAGCTCAGGTCGCATCTCGTCCGCGCCAAGAGCAATGGGCTGACCGAAGAACAGCTCGTGGAGACGATCACCCACATGGCCTTTTATTCGGGCTGGCCGAGCGCGGTGTCGGCGATTGCAATCGCCAAGGACGTTTTCGCGGAGAAGTAGGCCATGAAAATGAAGTCTCTCATCACCGCCGCCGTGGCTCTCGGTGCCACAACAGCTTTTGCCGAACCGGAGCGCGAAGTCTCCGTAACGCGGGCGAGTTCGCAGGTGGCAACAGCCGGCGCGCCGGAACACTTCACCGGTTCCGTCAAAGTGCAATCCCGTTTCCAGGCCTCATCGCCAGCCCGAGTAGGGGGAGGACTCGTGTCATTCGAGGCCGCCGCCCGCACGGCGTGGCATACCCACCCGCTGGGCCAGACGCTCATCGTCACGGAGGGATCGGGACTGGTCCAGCATTGGGAGGGCGACATTCAGGAGATCGGACCTAGCGACGTCGTCTGGATACCGCCGGGCGTCAAGCACTGGCATGGGGCTACGTCTGAAGACGGCATGTCGCACATCGCAGTCGCCGAATCCCTGGACGGCAAGACCGTTGAGTGGATGGAGCACGTGACCGACGAACAATACGGCCAGAATAGCGGAGGCGACGGTGAGTAATGTCCTGAGAACGCTCGGCGCTGCCGCCTTCGTCGCTGGCAGCGTCTTTCTGATAGGCATGCAGGTGCATGCGGAGCCGACACGAGCGACGATGCCCGACATCGACAAGCTCGTCCACTACACGACAGTCACGCGTGGAGACGTCACCGAACATATCATGACGACCCGCGAGGCTATCGAGGCGGTGAAAAGGGGCGATCCGATCCCGAACGGCACCCATGTCGCGCTCGTCGATTACCGCGACGGCAAGGTCTTCCGCTACTTCATCATGGAGAAGGGGGAAGGCTGGGGGCAGGACTACGACGAGACCCGTCGTACTGCCGACTGGCAGTTCCAATGGTTCAAGCCGGATGGAACTATAAACATGGACGAGAACACCGCGCGCTGTCAGCGGTGTCACACATCACGCGCAGACAGGGACTTCCTGTATACATTTAACGAAATGCGCCGGTTCGAATTCGAATGATGAGTTCGCTCGTGCTTAGTTCGGGAGTGTCGGAGTGATGGCCGTATTCCGACTTCGCATCGTTCTTGATTTCTTGGCAGTCGCGCTGATCATCGCGTGCCTGGCCTATTGGTGGCTCGACAATCTGTTCCATGAAGTTTTCGGCACGGCGCTGTTTGCTCTGGTGATCGGCCACAACGTCTTCAACAGGCGATGGTACGGCAACGTTCCAAAAGGCAGACGCGACGCTGTCCGGGTGTTCAACATCGTCACGATCATCTGCCTGGCGATTGCGATGCTCGTCATGCTCGCAACGAGTTTGCTGATCTCCCGAGACTGTTCGAATTCATGGCATTGGATGGCGCGTTTGCGGTCCGCGAAATCCACATGTTCGCTGGATTCTGGACGTTGTTCATCGTCGCGATCCATCTGGGGACACGCTGGGCCGTTGTTATGAACACGATCCGGTCAGCCTTGGGCCTTGCCTCGCCGAGTGCCCCGCGCACCATAGCCCTCAGGGCGGTAGCGTTTGCCATCGCGATCTGGGGTATGAAAAGCTCCTTGGAGATGGCCTTCTGGGCCAAACTGATGCTGGCCTACTCGCTCGATATGTGGGATTTCAACGAGAACACGCTTGGCTTTTTCATAAACTACGCGTCGATCGTCGGGTTGTACGCCACGCTCACGCATTACACTCTGAGTTTATTCGGCACGGTCAGAGCAAGAGGGATGGAAGACCGCCAGCGTCTGACGGAACGCTATGACCGCTAATGGCGTATTGCTGTCGTCTCCATCACGGCGGTACTCTTCGAAACGGCACAAAGCATCGTGGTCAAGGTGCGAGGGGAATACCTGAGAAGATCGCAGAGGCCGCTGCTCGCCTGACAGGCGCGCTCGCAGTTCGGGCAAATGATGGACGAGCTGGACATTGTCGTAGATGCCGAACCGGGACTGGATTTTCACCGTGAACTGGTTGGTCATGCCGACACCCTTTCCCTGATGTCCGCGAGGTCGCTCAGCACGCTGGCGGCGACGGACTGGCTGACTGCCAGGACGGCCTGAGCCTCGGCCCATGCCTTCATGCGCTCTTCGCGGGTGGCCAGGAGAACCTCCTGCCGACGGGCGGCCTTCACCCGATCGATAGTCTGCTGACCATCTTCGCGCGGACGGATGGAGACCTCCCGAATTTGTCTTTCTTTCCAGACATCAATCTCTTCCTCTGTTGGTGTCTCCTGTCATGTTGGGAGCGGATTCCGACCGGCACAAATCGGCCGACGAGAATCTTGCACTGAACCCTCCGGTTGTGTTCACAGCGCTCAGGGACAACGGGGGATGGAATGGCTGGGAATTCGACGAAGAACATCAGGGCCGCGGCATACGAAGAGCGACGGAGGTGGCAGAAGGAGTCCGACGAGTTCGTGAGCCCGGGGAAGCGCATCATTGTGGCGTGATTGGTGTCCGCCCTCGCTCCGAGCCCAAGCAGAAGAAGGATCGCGACGGTGACCGCGATGAGGGAGATTATGCGCGGAAAGAGCATGAGGAGCCATTCTCGGTGCATTGGTTTTCGGCCAAGCCCCGGCTAGAGGCCGGCAAGGTTCGGCTGGGCACCGCGTGGGGTGCCCATCATGACAAACGTCCTGCGGCTAGGCAGAGACGTCGACCAGTTCCATCTGCATCTTGTTCATGCGACCGCCATGTACCGTGATCTTGGAAAGGACCGCGTCGATCTCGATGAGGTCCGCAGGCGTTAGTTCCACGCGGAGCGCGCCAAGGTTCTCGTTGAGGTGATCGACGTTGCGCGTGCCCGGGATCGGAACGATGAATGGCTTCCGGGCAAGCAGCCATGCAAGTGCGATCTGCGACGGCGTCGCGCCCCTTGTCCCGGCGTACTCCTTCAGGAAGTCGATGATCGGCATGTTCGCTGCGAGGTTTTCGCGGCTGAACCGCTCGAAGGTCGTGCGGAGGTCGGTCTTCGGGTCCAGCTTCGTGGTGCCGTCCATCTTCCCGGTGAGGTATCCCATTCCCACGGGACCCCACGGAACGAAGCCGATGCCAAGTTCCTCGCAGGCAGCGAGCACGCCATTGGTTTCCGGGCTTCTTTCCAACATGGAATATTCGGTCTGCACGGCGGTGATTGCCTGAACAGCGTGCGCGAGCCGGATCGTCTTCGCGCTCGGTTCGGAGAGGCCGAAATGCAGGACCTTGCCTTCCTGGATCAGGTCCTTGACCGCACCTGCAACGTCTTCGATCGGCACGTTCGGATCGACGCGATGCTGGTAGAATAGATCGATACGATCCGTCTTGAGGCGCTGCAATGAGGCCTCGGCGACCCGCTTGATGCGTTCCGGCCGGCTGTTCAGCCCGATTGTGCCGTCGATGGCAAAACCGAATTTGGTCGCGATCCTCACCTGGTCGCGGATGGGCGCAAGTGCTTCGCCGACAAGTTCTTCACTGGTGTACGGACCGTAGACTTCGGCGGTGTCGAAGAAGGTTACTCCGCTGTCATGCGCCGTGCGCAGCGTCTTGACGCCTTGGGCGATGTCCGCCGGAGGGCCATAATTGGTGCTGATGCTCATGGCACCCGCGCCGATTTCCGAGACTTCAAGCGTTCCGAGGTTGCGGGTTTTCATATGGGTTTCCTTGGCCTGCTCCGATGTTGCAGCCCAGCCCATTGACCCAAGGGGCAATGCTGCGCCCACGAGCGCGGCAGTTGTCAGGAAGTCTCGGCGGTTCAGTATCGAACGGCTTTCTGCGTTCGATCGGGTTGGTTCATCTGTCGCGGACATGGTCTTCTCCTGTTCAAACGGTCTGACGTAAGGGCAATCAGTTGGCTGCGGCCGCAACTTCGTCGAAATCCAGAGAGGTCGAGAGTTGCCGATGGGCGTCGATCTGTTTCTGGAGGGTCGCGATCTTCTGTTCTGCGGTGCCAATGGCATCCGCGCCTGCGATGAAGCGGGCTGGCAGTTCGTTCAAATTGGTGAGCGTCAGCAAAGCCTGGGCAAGCTTGGCGGGGTCGCCGGATTGCTTGCCATTGTAGGACTTCCAGAAGTCCAACTGTTGTGCCCGCCGCTCGGCGTAGTCCTCGATCGAGGGGACCGCGTAATTGGTCGACTCCTCTGTCAGAAGCTCGGTGCGGAAGAAGCCCGGATTGACGATCATGGTCTGAATGCCGAATGGTGCGACCTCGGCCTGTACCGACTCCATCCATCCTTCAAGAGCGAACTTGGAAGCGGCATAGGCGCTGCCGAACTCGAAACCGCCGAAACCCGCGCTCGACGATATCGAGATGATTTTACCAGAACGCTGTTTGCGCATGACGGGAAGGACGGCGCGTGTGACGTTCATCGGACCGATGAGGCTCGTCATCAGTTGCATGTCCATCTGGGCGGATGTCAGTTCCTCGAAATATCCGGCGAAGAAGCTCGCGGCGTTGTTCACAAGCACATCGATGTGGCCAAAGCGTTCGACCGCCGACTCCACCGCCTGCTCGGCATCCACGGACTTGTTCACGTCGAGTTTGACGACAAGCAAGTCTGCTGACTGCCCGATGGCCTTGGCCACCTTCTCGGGATCACGACCAGTCGCAACCACCTTGTGACCCGCCGCTAGCGCGGCCTTTGTGAAATCCAATCCCATGCCGCGCCCGGCACCTGTGATCATCCATACGTTGCTCATAGCCACATTCCTTCGTTGTCTGAAGGCAAGATAGGTCACGCGGAGAGTGCTGATTAGGTGGTATTATCTGCATGTACTTAGAAAGCAGGTTTCTAAATAGGTGAGTCTACGACAACGCCCGGCGGCGATTTCTCGGCTGCCGGGCGGCTTTCTGATGTGTCTCCTATGGGAGTCGAAGAACCGTCAGACGGCGCTGATGTGCGTGCCAAACCAATCGAGAACGAGTTGTGGGTTCTGGCCGAAGTGGTTGTATCCTTGGAAGCGTTGGTCCGTGCCTTCGATCCAGAACAGCTTCTTATCCTTCGACGAGATAGTGTCGTAGATTTCCTGGACATTGGATGGCTTGGTCAGGAAGTCGTCGCGGACCTGGGCGACGAGGGTCGGCACGGTGACCGCCTTGGCATATTCCATCGGCCAGACGTCGGCGAGATGAAATCCGGTCCGCTTGTGGAACGCGGTGTCGAACAGCGCCAGCCCATTTTCGATCTTCTGGTTTTCCACCGCTGTCTGGACGAAGACGCTCGGTGAGACGGGCTGCAGTGCGATTAATGCCTTGATATGCTCGAACTCTTCAGGGTGCTTCTGCATGCCGACGATGGTCGCATTGGCTCCGAGGCACCGGCTGTAGAGAGCCGTTTTCATGTTCTTGGTGTCGGGTCTGGATTTGGCGTAGCGCATCGAGCCGACGACGTCGCGGTATTCCAGGACGCCGTGGCCGTTGACGCCGCCACTGCCCGTGCCGCTGCGGCCGTGGTTGCGCATGTCGTAGGCGATGATGTTGTAGCCTGCATCATGCAGGAGCTTGTATTCCGGCAGGAAATTCACCTCGAAGCCGCCAAAATTGGTCCACGGGTCAAGATGGCCTGGATATCCGTAGCGATTGCAGGGCATCGGATGGTTAAAAATGATCAGGCGATCTGAATCGGCGGGAATGAACCAGCCCTCTATGGTGACGCCGTCCATGGCTGGAAAGAAGATTTCCTCGAACGCCATGCCATATTCATGCGGCCAGCGCAGAATGGGCGTGCGGGTCGAGTGCGCCATCAGGTCGGCCATACCATTGATGAACTCTTCTGATTTCGTGTCGGTCATCGTCGTTGTCACTTTTACGTCGTCGGCCTGCGCACTGGCAGTGGAGGCGGCCATTATGGGAAGGGTGGCGAGTGCTGCGCCGGCTTTCAAAAGCTGCCGACGGCTGCTCGACGTGGCACCGTCGTGTTGCAGGGGGCTGTCATTCGGGTTGCCCATTTCAGGCTCCTTCTTGATGAGATTGATGTTCGACGGGAAACCGAGGCGGTTCTCGGGATCAGCGACCACCCCGTTTGCCGTCACTGCTTGGGGGGCACAAAGCCTTCGGTGATCACGACTGAACCTTCGGTCGACGCGACCCGGAACTTCCTTGCGGCGGTATATTCCGGCGAGTCGTAGAACCGATGGGCGTCCGCAACGCTCGGGAATTCGGCGATGGCCATGACGGACTGTGGCTTGCCTTCGACTGCCGTCGCATTCAGGTTGAAGACGATGATCTTGCCGCCGAATTTCGGAGCAAGCGGGCCTGCTTCTTCCATATACTTCTGGAAGCCGGCCTGATCCTTGATCGTGTAGTTGGCGATCATGTAGCCGGGTGCCTGCGCATCTTGTGCATGGCCAGTCGAGCCGAAAGCCATGGCCATGGCGATGGCTGTGCCGGAGACAAGTTTCTTCATGTGAGATATCCCTTTTTCGATCGGCCAAGGTTCTCCGTCGGCACGATCGGGCGGATCGTGTCTCTTGGGGAAACGGATGGCGTGAGGAGAAACCCGGCGGCGTTTCCGTCCGGCTTTCATGAAGAGGACTGTAACGAGGATCGGTTCGTGCGATTAGACGGCATGATCTGCATGAAGTCAGAAAGCCCAGAGATAAATCCGTCTCGCCGTTCGAGGTGCTCCGCAGGATAGCGAATGGCGCTGAGACGGGCAGCGCACTGGTCTGGCGCTGCTATCCTTTGTAACGGAGCGCTTCGAGCAGGAGTGCGAAGGCCGGGGTGTGCTGGCGTCTGCTCGGATAGTAGAGGTGATAACCAGAGAAGGGCTGACACCAATCCTCCAGTACGCGCACCAGCCGTCCTTCCGCGATGTGGTGGACAACCTGGCTTTCGAACGTGTAGGCCAACGCCAGGCCCTCGAGGGCGGCGGCTTCCAGCATTTCGCCGTCGTTGAGAATAAGAGGTCCATTGACCCGGACCTCGAGTTCGACACCGTCCCGCTCGAACTCCCATGCAAAGAGGCCGCCGCCGGTGGTCTGGCGATAACTGGCGCAACGATGGTCGCCGAGGTCGCGGGGCGTTTCCGGTGCCTTTTGTTTGGCAAAGTAGGATGGCGAGCCGACGACAGCCATGCGCAAATCCGGGCTGACCTTGACTGCCACCATGTCTTTCTGGACTTGCTCACCCAGGCGGATGCCCGCATCGAAGCGCCCCGCGACGATATCGGTCAGTCCTTCCTCCAAACTGATTTCCACGGAGATGTCGGGATAGTCCGGAAGAAGCTTCGACAGAACGGGCCATAGTACAGTTTTTGCAGCATGCCGGAATGTGGTGATGCGGATCGATCCAGCAGGCTTGTCGTGAAGCGCCGTGAGCGCCGCGAGTTCACTGTCGATGTGGTCGAAGGCAGGCCTGAGGCCATTGAGCAACTTTTCTCCGGCATCGGTCAGCGACAGGCTTCGGGTCGTTCGTGACAGTAACCGCACTTTAAGGCGTTCCTCCAGCGTGCGGACGGCATAGCTCAATGCGGACTGGGACAACCCCAGCTTGGGGGCGGCTCGGGTAAAACTACCCTCTTCGGCGACTGCTATGAATACGGCCAGGTCGCTGAAGTCGCCTTTTCTCATTTATCAGCTCCATTTCTAACTCCATGCGGATTATAGGAGTTGCGGAGTAAAGCAGCAAATTCTGCTATGGCAAGCGGGCTCCAGGGAAATGATATCGGGGGCTTCCTTCTGGCGCGATTCCGGGCGAGGCGTTCGTCCACCTTCGGCCTGAAATGAGTATGCGGCGTTGAGATCGAAAAGTCCTGAAGCTCAGATCGAGGCCCAGACTGTGCAGGTCCGGGCCTTCTCATCTTGTCGAGGGAGACGTGCTGGATCACGCCTCGAGGTGTTGATCGAAGAATGCCGTTAGCCTGTCGAACGGGATGAGGTCCACGCGATCGTAGAGATCGACGTGCCCGGCACCCTTGACCCAGACGAGCTCTTTCGGCTCAGCCGCACGTTTGTATGCATCTTCGCTGAACTCGCGTGAATGGGCCTGGTCTCCAGTGATAAACATCATCGGCCGGGGCGAGATCGTCTCGATATCATTGAACGGATAGAAATTCATGAACTTGACGTTGCTGGTCAGTGTCGGATGCGTAGTCGTGTGTCGTGTCGCGGTCGCCGGGGTGAATTCGCCTCTCGGCGTGCGGTAGAAGTCGTAGAACTCGCGTTGGATCGGATGGGTGTTCGCCTCCAGATCGTGTACCGTCCCGCCGGTCAGTTCGACTTCGCCACCGGCGAATTCCACATGCCGTTGGTCCGCGGCCGCGGCGATGATTTCCTTCCGCTGCTCGACGGTCAGCGAGTGGTTGAGTGCGTCGCGGTTGGCTGCGCCCATGTCATACATGCTGACTGTCGCGATGGCCTTCATGCGCGGATCGATCTTGGCGGCGCTGATGACGAAGCTGCCGCTCCCACAAATCCCGATCGCGCCGATGCGCGCCCTATCGACGAAAGGCTGCGTTCCGAGGAAGTCGACGCCGGCACTGAAACCTTCGGCGTAGACGTCAGGAGAAACGAGATTGCGGGGCTGGCCATCGCTTTCGCCCCAAAACGGCAAGTCGATGGACATCGCGACGAAGCCTTGTTCGGCCATTTTCGTGGCATAAAGGTTGGCGCTCTGCTCCTTCACGGCACCCATAGGATGCCCGACGATGATTGCCGGCGTCTTTGCATTTCGGTCGAGGTCGTTGGGAAGGTAGAGATTGCCAGCGACGTTCATCTGGTACTGGGTCTTGAAGGTGACTTTCTCGAGCGTCACCCGATTGCTGGTGTAGAAGTTGTTTGCGCCGTTGGACATGTCTTGGGCCTTTGCGAATGGAAGGTTGAGAACGGACATCGCGCCAAATGCTGCGATGCTGGCACCGCTCATTTTCAGCAGATGACGACGGTCGATACCTGTGCCGGATATTTCGAGCTTGGCTTTGGATTCATTCTTCTCGTTCATCGTCGTATCTCCGCGGGTGAGGGTTGAGGGAGTGCAAACTCAGAGGGGGCATCGTCAGACCCTCTCGATACGAAGCGGAAATTCGCCGCGCATGCGCAGGGGTTCGAAGCCGTCGTCGAAACGGCCAAGACGGATCAGGCCAGACGAGTATCGATAGCCGCTGTGGAATAGAGCCAGGTTGCCCCACGGGGAAAAATAGCAAAGGTCACCAGGGCGCTCGTTGTCGAAAGGCCCGCTTTCCGCCTCGGTCAGCTTGCGAGGCAGGTAGGTGATCTTCTCGTTGGTCGAGTAGTCTTCGATCTCGAGGTCGAGCGGCAACATCGACGCGAAGTCGCGGGCCGAAGCGTTGTCGTAGAGGGTCGCGGTCATCGTCTGACCGTTGAACGTCATCCTGATCTTCACCTTGCTCGGCTCCTGGCTCGCTGGGTCGCTACCTTGCTGGCCTCGGGCCAACGGCGGGAAAACTGCTGCCGCAATCATCGATCCGAGAACTGAACGGCGGCTGAGTGTCTTCGAATTCGAAACCATGTCGGATGCTCCGGGTGTAGCGCCACGCCACAGTGGCAAGAACGGACGAGCCAGTCAGAAGTCCGGCGCAAGGGCGAACGTGGTCCACCAGCCCGCCGCGTCGAACAGAACGCCGCCCAGGGACGCACCCAACGTGATTGCAAGCTGGATGGTGGCAACCTGCAGACCGCCTCCTGCCTCCGCATCGTCGGGGATGGTCCGGCTCAGCCATGTTCCCCAACCAACCGGGGCGGCCGTTCCGAACAGGCCCCATGCGGTCAGGAGGATCGCGGTGATGACGGAGGATGTGCCGAACGCAATCAACAACAGTGCGATGGCCGCCATCACCAGCGGGATCGACCCCAGGACGCTGAACAACCGTGTTTGAAGAAGGCCGCTGACGCAGTAGGTGCCGATGATGCCTGCCAGCCCCATCAGGAGGAGCAGCAGGGAAAGGGTCGAGATCGAGACCTGGGTCACGGTTTCGAGGAACGGGCGCAGATAGGTGAACAGCGCGAACTGCCCCATGAACAACAGCATGACGGAAGCCATGCCGATCGCCACCTGCGGACGGGCCAGCAGTCGCAGGACGTTTGGCGAGCCTTTGTTACGGTGTGGCGGAAGAGATGGCAGGCTGATCCACTGCCAGACGAGTGCCAGCAAGGCGAGCGGCACCACGGCGAAGAACGCACTGCGCCAGCCGATATAGGAACCGAGCAGGCTGCCCAGCGGTGCGGAAATCGTCGCCGCGATGGCATTGCCCGCGTTCAGAATCGCCAGCCCTTTCGGGACCGCATCTTCGGGCACCAAGCGCATGACGATGGCGGTCGACATCGACCAGAAGCCACCGATGGCGACGCCGAGCAGGGCGCGGCCGGCCATCAGCACCACGTAATTCGGCGCAAACGTGACGATGGTTCCGGAGACGATCAGAAGAAGCGTGAGAGACGTCACGACCAGACGGCGGTCCAGTCGACGCGTGACCGACGATACAAACAGGCTTGTGACGACCGCTAGAATACCCGAGATCGAGATCGCCTGGCCCATATGGCCTTCGGTGACGCCAAGGTCCGTCGCGATTGGTGACAACAAACTGACCGGCATGAATTCGGATGCGATCAGGACGGCGACGCAAAGCGCCATGGAGAACACCGCTCCCCAGGCTGCGGTCATGGGGACATGTCCGCCTCCGGACACGCGCCGCGAGGGGGTGTCGTTGACCAGGGCGGTGCTGATGTCGGTATCGAGTGCGAGTGTTCGCTGTGTCATGAGGGTAATCTACAGCAGGCCAACTTCCCTGATTAGTCATTGCAATTTGGATGGGCTTATCGGACTGTGATATAAATCCTTCGGAGGCGTGCGTGAAAAGAGAAGACCTGAACGACATGCTGTGGTTCCTGGTGGTCGCCGAAGAGCGCAGCTTCACCAAGGCTGCGGCGAAGCTCGGCACGTCACAGTCGACACTCAGCCATACGATCAAACATCTCGAAGCGCGCATGGGCCTGCGGCTTCTCACCCGCACGACGCGGAGCGTCTCGCCGACAGAAGCTGGCGAGAGGCTCATTCGCACGCTCTCGTCTCGGATTGAAGAGATCGAGACCGAGATCGACGCGCTAATGGAAATCCGGGACACGCCATCCGGAACGGTCAGGATAACCTTGTCCGACCACGCGCTGGAAAGCGTCGTGTGGCCAAAGCTGTGTCCCGTCCTGAAGGACTATCCAGACATCAAGGTCGAGCTCAACACGGACAACGGTTTCCGCAACATCGTCGAAGACCGGTTCGATGCCGGGGTGCGACTTGGCGAGAGCGTGGACAAGGACATGATCGCCGTCCGGGTCGGGCCGGACTGGCGTCTCGTGGCCGTGGGGTCTCCCTCGTACTTTGCAACGCGGTCGTTTCCCCGTTCACCGCAAGAGCTTGTCGCGCATAACTGCATCAACCATCGCCAGTCCCGGTCAGGTGGTCTCTATACGTGGGAGTTTGAAAACGGAGAGAAGGAACTTCGTGTCCGCGTCGATGGGCAGCTCACGTTCAGTACCTCCTACGCGATGATCGATGCCGCTGTGAATGGCTATGGGATTGCCTATCTTCCAGAGAATCTCGTGGAGAGCGCGGTCGCTTCTGGGCGATTGATTCAAGTCCTCGACGACTGGTCGCCGATGTTTCCCGGCTACTATCTCTACTACCCGAGCAAACGTCAGCATTCCCCTGCGTTCAAAGTCGTTGTCGATGCGCTGCGAGTTTGAAGCGGAGAGTGTCATCACTCGAGGGTCGCCTGCGTCCGACCGGCGTCGCTTTTCGGAGCAAACCGGCTGACGCGGTCGTCGTCAATCTGTTGGCCGGAAGTCTTTTGGGAGCCTGGGTCGGCGCGGGTTGGGCAACACGGCTGAAGTCCGAGACCCTGTACAAGGTCATTGCCGCGCTTCTCGTCGTGATCGCCGTCGTGCTGATCTTCGGTCATGACGGCGACGTAGGTCGATCCTTGTTGACCGGGACGGCCCAGATGTGGCTGGAGTCGTCGCCGGGGGAGAACTTCTTATCCCCACTCTCGTCCTGCCGTACGGTGCGGACATCAAGCTGGCGGGAAGTCTTTCGCCCGCCGTCAGCCTGCCGACCATGATTGTTTGACAATCTCCCCATGCCGAGGCGCGTCCCAAAACTGATAGCCTGCTGAGGCCTGTGGCGGGACGTCAGATTTTGACGAGCATGGCAGTCGCGTACATGAAGGCGACACCTGTTGCCAAGCCGCCGAAGGACGCAGGTGTCAGCAATGCCCTGATGCCCTGGCCGTTCGAGCGGCTCATGAGGCCGCAGACCTCGACAATCACCTGAGCGATTGCGCCAGCGCCAATGGCAAGGGCGATCGCGGTCCACTGTGGTGCGTAGGCGAGGCTGCCCGTCCAGATTCCCAGCACCGCCGGGCCGCCCGCAAGCAGGGCAAGTCCCACAAAGGAAAGCAAGCTCGGCTTTTCCTTGAGAACGGGTGCGGCGATCCCGATGCCCTCGGTGATGTTGTGCAGGGTGAAGCCGAGGACGAGAAAGGTACCCAGTCCCGCGCTACCCGCTGCGAACGCCGCGCCGATCGCCAGGCCTTCGCCGAAATTATGCAGTCCGATGCCAAGTGCGATGAAGGTCGCCAGCGCCAGTCCCGTCGGGGTGCCGCGTCGGCGGCCGATCGCCATCAGGATGAGGAAGCTGGCCGCGGCCGTCAGAACGACCATGACGCTCCCCTGGAAGATCGGTGCTGACGTACCGGCGAACTCCAGCGCTTCGACGACCGTGTCGACCAGCAGGAACGCAAGCAGCCCCACGGTCAGGGCAAGGAGAAACGCCATCGTTCCCTGGCCTGCGCCACGAAGGGCTGGATAGCACATCAGGCCGATTGCAACGGGCAGGATGCCGACAAAGGCTCCGAGAATGGCCTGTGACCAGAGACTGCCGGAGGTGGCGACGGGGGTCGGCACGGCGACGGCGATCTCGTGGTCGAACGTCGCGCCCGTGTTGGTGACGAAGGTTACGTGGTGGGTTTCGCCCAAAACCCAGGGGAAGGGGAGGCTGATCCAGGCCGTATCACCGCGGGCGATCGTGCCTTGCGGCTCCTGTTTGAATTCCCAGTAGGCGGCATCCACCTGAACCTGGGCGACCTTCATAGGGTCCGACCCGCCAGCACGGACAAGCAGTCGCAGGCCGTCGTGATCGAGGATCGTGCGCTCGATCGTCAGGTTCTCGACGGGCGGTGCGCCGTTGCTGAAGCCTTGCAGTGGGTTTGTCTGGAGCAGCCAGACGATCGCCGCCGCGAGAACCGCGACAGGCAACAGCAGCCAGAGATAGCGGGACAAGCCGGAGGTTGGAGCAGCAGCGTTGATCTTTTCGTGGATCATGACAGGGCCTCCACAACGTCGAACATACCCATCCAGCCAAGTTCGGTGAATTCCGACTGATGCGCGTGGAACATGTAAAGCCCCGGCTCGTGTTCCTCGAAGGTGAACTCGAGGATGCCGCGTTGTGCCTGGCACTGCACGATGAGATCGACCGTCTTGAGTGTCGGCGTCAGCGTTGTTCCCTGATCGTAGTAGTCGAAGAAGTTGGCATGCAGGTGGAACGAGTTGATTGGGTCAAATTCGACGATGTTGACGAGATAGATGCGGACCGGCCGTCCCTTGACGACCTTGATCGGTTCCTTCGCGTAGCAATGGGCAATCGTGTTGCAGGCATAGAACTCGTTCTCGCCATCAAAATTCGTGTCGAAGGCGTTCATGACCATTGCCATTTCCTGCCATCGTGCATTTTCCGGAGACCCGAGGAGCCTCGACTTAGCGACCTCGAGATGATCGGGGTGACGAGCCGGATCGGGATCGATCACGAAGAGGCCGTACATGCCTTTGTGGATGTGGCGGGCAAGCGGCAGGGCATGGCAGTGGTAGAGATGGCAGCCAAAGGGCTTGGCGGTGAACTCGTAGACGAACTCTTCACCGGGGCCGATGACGCCCGCGCCGGGCACGCCGTCCATTCGGGCGGAATGAATGCCGTGGAAATGCAGTGAATGAGGGTGCGAGCCGTTGTTGATGAGCTTGATACTCAGGCGCTCGCCCTCGGTCGCCCGAAGGGCGGGGCCGGGGACACGGCCGTTATAGGTCCAGGCTGGAAACATGACGCCCGGCGCGATCTCGATTTCCTTTTCCTCGACGGTGATTTCGAAGCTGCGCAGCTTGCGTCCGTCCGGCAGATCGCTCAACTCGCCCGTATGCCAGTCGGTGAGCATGCTCGTCGGATCGAAGCCGTTGCGGGCATTGTCCACGTTCCCGACGGTGATCATCGCGCCATGTGCTGATTTGTGAGCCGGCGCGACACCCCCGTTTTTCACAGCGGATGCGGCAGCGCCGTGCTCGCCCGAATGGGCGTCCTGGGCCGTCGTGGTGCTGGTGCAGATGCTCGTCGCGCCGAGCGCGGCCACCCCGCCACCGAGCAGGCTTCGTCTACTCAAGGCCGTCTGTGCCCACTTCAGCATTTTAGAGCTCACTCCAATTAGCAATCTCAATAAAGAAGAGCACTATAGCATGTTTATAGCAAGTGCTATATTGCGGCGGGCGAATGAAAACGACAAGGTCCGCACATATGTCCCTGGATGCAAATGACGAGTGGGAACATAGCTTTTGCTATGATATCGTAATGGCGGTTGTAGTTTTGAGCAGGCGGAATTGAATTGAACGAGAAGAATAGCCCGGCGATAGAGATCGAGAGCTCGCTTATCGCTCCCGATGCCCAAATGGAGAGCTTCAAACAAGCAAGGAGCAACCGCCGCAGCGAACTCGTAGAGGACTACGTCGAACTCATCGCCGACCTCCTTGCCGACGGGGGCGAAGCCAGGCAGGTTGATATCGCTCAGCGCCTGGGGGTCGCGCAGCCGACAGTTGCCAAAATGCTGAAGCGACTGATTGCGGAGGGCTATATCCAGCAGCGGCCTTACCGGGGAGTGTTCCTGACCGATGTCGGCAAGAAGCTGGCGGCCGCAAGCCGCGAGCGGCATCAGATCGTCGAGTCTTTCCTTTGCTCGATTGGTGTCAGCGTCGAAACGGCGAGGATGGATGCGGAGGGCATCGAGCATCATGTAAGTCCCGAGACCTTGGAGGCGCTGAAAAAGTTCACTGTGGAGAGATAAGGTCGAACTACGAAACTGAAGTCACCTTTGCATACAAACACGTCTGCCTACTATGCCGCTGACCGGAGAAGGCGTAGTGCGTTTACCATCACAAGCACCACGTCACCGTGTCCGCCGGATGACGGGTTCCGGATACACATCTGTGTGAGCCCTACTTCACAGCTCGCTTTCGGCGTGCCAGTGTATTTGTCATGAGGCTTATGAAGACGTTGCACAGGCTGCTCTTCGCTGCTGCCCTGCTCGGGATCGTTGTCGGTCCTGTTGGCATCGGGGTAGCCGATGGCGCTATGGCCTCTTCGATCTCATCCGCATCGACCCCGATGGCCGATATGGATATGACAGGCAAGGACGTGGCGGATATGGGGATGGCGGACGACATGCCGTGCTGCCCCGACGAGACGCCCGTCCCACCCGATTGCGGAAAGGCCTGTCCGTTGGCCGTGCTCTGCACGTCAGCGATCGTCTGTCAGTTGGCGAACTCGCATTTCTGGTCGTTGAATGTCGGCTGGACAGTCCATCGGTTCCTTATTCCCCCACATGCGGAGCTTGCTTCCTTACTGGTCGATCCGCCAGTGCGTCCTCCAAGAGTCTGATCCCACGTCATAGAACACGTTGCTGGTTCGGTGCGGTCGCAGGGGTGCGTCCGTGCGCCATCGATGGCGATCATATTGACTGTAGACGAGGTCGCAGACCCGTCCGGATGAGACATTGAATCATGAGCAAGACTTTCTTCAACGCGAGGACCGCGCTCCTCTCTGGCGCAATGCTGTTCAGCACCGCCACCGCTTCCTTCGCCGGGGCGCAGGACTACGAATTCCAGGCCGTCCAGACCGAGATCAAACAGGGGCCCGGCTCGATCGTGTCGGTACGGCTCATCGACAAGCGGACGGGCAGAACCGTTCCTGACGCCATCATCTTCACGACCCGGATGGACATGGCTCCCGACGGCATGGAGATGATGACCACGACGGTGGACCCGTCAACTTTCACCGAACCGGGCGTCTACATCTTCACAACGAACCTTTCGATGGAAGGCGGATGGCGCTTCCAGGTCGCCGCCAAGGTTCAGGGCGAGCCTGAAACGGTCAAAGGCGAAGTCATCCTCAAGGCAGTCCCGTGAGTACGTCGCGCATCGTTGCCACGCTCTTCCTCGCCGCGATCGTCGGCGGGGGAGGCTATTGGGCCGGAAAGAACGATATCGGTGCATTCTTGCAGCGGTACGTTGAAGGCACCGGGACGGCCCCTGAGGCGGAACCGCGACGCGAAGGAACGGGAGCGGTGATCTACTACCGCCACCCGGACGGGTTGGCCGAATACTCCGTCGGGCCGACGAACACCGATGACGGGCGGCCGTTCAAGCCCGTCCGGGCAAGCGAGGACGTCAGCCTCGGCGCGACCGGGGCGGTCGACCCCGCCGCCGACACGGCAGCCGTTACACCCGAACGGAAGGTCCTGTACTACCGCAACCCCATGGGGCTTCCCGACACGTCCAAGGTGCCGAAGAAGGATTCGATGGGGATGGACTATCTCGCTGTCTATGACGGCGAGGTTAGCGACAGTTCCACCGTCAAGGTCACGCTCGGCAAACTCCAGCGGACGGGGGTGAAGACCGCGTTCGCCGAAAAAACTACCGTCAGCCGGAAAATTCGCGTGCCTGGAACCGTCACACTCGACGAGCGCTTGGTCAGCATCGTTTCCATGCGGGCTGACGCTTTTGTCGAGGACGTCGCGGACGTCACGACGGGAGACAGGATCACAAAGGGGGAGAACCTCTTTCACTTCTATTCAAAAGAGATCGCCACCGCCGGAGCCGAGTACGCAACCGAAATGCGCAACGGCGGGAAGCCGGGGCCGGATTCCGGCTCGGCGCTCCGCCTGAAGAACCTTGGGGTGCCCTCCGCGACGATCACCAGCATTGCGACTGAGCGAAAGGTGCCACAAAGCATTGCCTACACCTCGCCTCGAGACGGCGTCGTGCTGGAGCGCATGGCCGTGAGCGGCATGATGGCCGAGGCTGGAGATATTCTTTTCCGCATCGCAGACCTGTCGAAGGTCTGGGTAATCGCCGACGTTCCTGAGTACGAACTGGCCGCCGTCCGCAAGGGCGCGGTCGTCTCCGTGGTCGTCCGCAATGTGCCAGACACGACGTTCAAGGGAACGGTCGACCTCATTTATCCGGAGGTTCAAATACAGACCCGGACGACAAAGGTCAGGATCGAGCTTCCGAATCCGGACGGGCAACTGAGGTCCAACATGTACGCCGAGGTCGAGATCGAAGCCGGGGCCGGAAATGCGGTCGTCGCCGTTCCCAACAGTTCGGTCATCGATACGGGCGACCGGCAGATCGTCTTCCTCGACAAGGGCGAGGGCAGGTTCGAGCCGATGGATGTCGGCCTAGGAGTGCGTGGCGAAGACATGACGGAGATCACCAAAGGGATCGCTACGGGCGACCGCGTCGTCGTTTCCGCCAACTTTCTCCTCGATGCCGAAAGCAACCTTAATGCAGCGCTCAGTGCTCTGGCGACGGAAGACGAGGTGAAGCCATGATTGCGAACATCATTTCATGGTCGGCCCGCAACCTCGTTCTGATCTTCGTGGGCGCGGTGCTATCAATCGCAGGCGGGGTTTATGCCCTGCGCACGCTGCCCCTCGATGCGATCCCCGATCTCTCAGAT
Source organism: Shinella sp. (assembly GCF_052438155.1). Classification (NCBI taxonomy): domain Bacteria; kingdom Pseudomonadati; phylum Pseudomonadota; class Alphaproteobacteria; order Hyphomicrobiales; family Rhizobiaceae; genus Shinella; species Shinella sp. The sequence goes on from NZ_JBQVPI010000015.1 coordinate 104,686, forward strand.
GTACAGGTCATCGTCTTCACCGACTATCCCGGACAGGCTCCGCAGGTCGTTGAGGACCAGGTCACCTATCCCCTGACGACCTCCATGCTGACCGTGCCGAAATCGAAGGTCGTCCGCGGCTTCTCGTTCTTCGGTGTTTCCTTCGTCTACGTGATATTCGAGGACGGGACCGATCCCTACTGGGCGCGCAGTCGCGTGCTCGAATATCTGAACGCGGCCGCAAGCCGTCTCCCCGACGGCGTGTCTCCGAGCCTCGGCCCGGATGCTACCGGGGTTGGCTGGGTCTACCAGTACGCGGTCGTCGCCAAGGAACTGTCGCTCGCCGAACTTCGCTCGCTTCAGGACTGGGTGGTGCGCTTCGCCGTCTCCAAGTCCGAGGGCGTTGCCGAGGTGGCCAGCGTCGGCGGCTTCGTCAAGCAATATTCAATTATCGTCGATCCGGCCCGCCTGAAGGCACAGAATGTCTCGCTGTCTGACATCGCTGACGCCGTGCGCTCCAGTAACCGGGATGTCGGCGGTCGGACCGTGGAAATCTCCGAGTTCGAGTTCATGGTGCGCGGCAAGGGATACCTGCAGGGCATCAAGGACATCGAGAACATCGTCCTCAAGACGAACGCTGGCGTCCCGCTGCGTCTGTCCGACGTCGCGCGAGTGGAACTGGTTCCGGACGAGCGCCGCGGTATCACCGAACTGAACGGCGAAGGCGAGGTCGCCAGCGGTATCGTCCTCCAGCGAGACGGTGCCAACGCGCTTACCGTCATCGAGAACGCCAAGGAGAGTCTTGCGGCGGTTCAAAACAGTCTCCCGGCTGGCACCGAAATCCTGCCCGTCTATGATCGTTCGAAACTCATCGAAGCTGCGATCGAAACACTCAAGACCACGCTGATCGAGGAATCGATCGTCGTCGCGCTGGTGACGATTGCTTTCCTCCTGCACGTGCGCAGCGCGCTCGTCGCGATCATTATGCTGCCGATCGGCATCCTGATCGCCTTCATGGCGATGCGGGCGCTAGGCCTGGGATCGAACATCATGAGCCTCGGCGGTATCGCCATCGCCATCGGCGCGATGATCGACGCCGCCATCGTCATGATCGAGAACGCCCACAAGCATCTGGAGCGCGCTCCACCGGGCAAACCGCGGACCGAAGTCTTGATCGAGGCGGCAAGCGAAGTCGGCCCGCCACTGTTCTTCAGCTTGCTGATCATCACGGTGTCGTTCCTGCCGATCTTCACGCTGGAATCGCAGGAGGGCCGCCTGTTCGGGCCGCTGGCATTCACCAAGACGTTCGCGATGGCGGCCGCCGCGCTGCTGTCGATCACGCTTGTTCCGGCACTGATGATCCTGCTCGTCCGGGGCCGGATCGTCCCAGAACAGAGGAACCCGCTCAACCGACTGCTGATCTGGATATACCGTCCGGTCATCGCCGGCGTCCTGAAGGCCAAAAGCCTGACGATCCTGGCAGCCATCGTGATCCTCGGCGTGACCGCATGGCCCGTGCAGCATATCGGCAGCGAGTTCATGCCCAATCTCGACGAGGGCACGCTGATGTACATGCCGACGACGCTTCCGGGCCTGTCGGTTACGAAAGCCGCGGAACTGATGCAGACGCAGGACCGCATCATCAAATCGTTCCCGGAGGTCGAGACGGTGTTCGGCAAGGCGGGCAGGGCGCTGACGGCGACCGATCCGGCTCCGACCGAGATGTTCGAGACGATCATCTCCCTGAAGCCGAAGTCCGAATGGCGGCCGGGCGTCACCTCCGACAGCCTGAAGCAGGAGATGGATGCCGCCCTTCAGTTCCCCGGCGTCTCCAATGCCTGGACAATGCCCATCCGTGCCCGCATCGACATGCTGTCGACGGGGATCAGGACGCCCGTCGGCGTGAAGGTCTACGGCACGGACCTCAAGGAGATGGAGAAGGTCGCCCGCGACATTGAGACCGTCCTCAAGACCGTGCCCGGAACGTCGAGCGCCTATGCCGAGCGTATTATTGGTGGATACTATCTCGACATCATCCCTGACCGTATGACTTTGGGGCGCTATGGTCTTTCCATCGACGATGTCCAGGATGTGATCGGGATGGCTCTCGGGTCCGAAGTGGTGACATCGACGGTCGAGGGCCGGGAGCGGTATGGGGTAGCAATCCGGTATCCGCGGGCGTTCCGAAGCGCTCCGCAATCCATCGCCCGTGACGTCCAGGTCTCTCTGCCGGGAGGTGGCACGGTCCCGCTCGGGGAAGTCGCTGAAGTAAAGCTCACCCGCGGTGCTACGACTATTCGGACGGAGAACGGCCAGCTTGCCGTCTATATCTTCGTCGACATCGCCAACCGGGACCTCGGGGGGTACGTAGCGGAAGCCCAAGCGGCCGTTGCGGCAAGCGTCCAGATGCCCGCGGGTTACTCCGTCGCATGGAGTGGCCAGTTCGAATATCTCGAACGGGCGAAGGCCCGGCTGATGATCGTCGTCCCGCTGACGCTCGCGCTGATCTTCCTGCTGCTCTACCTGAACTTCAAGGCGTTGACCGAGACGATTATCGTCATGCTGTCCTTGCCGTTCGCGCTGGTCGGCGGCATCTGGATGATGTGGTGGCTGGGCTTCAACGCGTCGGTGGCCGTTGCGGTAGGCTTTATCGCATTGGCAGGTGTCGCTGCGGAGACCGGGGTGATCATGCTGATCTATCTCGACCAAGCGCTGAGGGGAGAGAAGGCGAAATGCGCGACCGAAGGCAGGGCATTCGAAAAAGAAGACCTCGATAGGGCGATCATGGTTGGGGCGGTCGAACGTGTTCGGCCCAAGATGATGACCGTCGTCGCTATCATGGCGGGATTGGTGCCGATCCTCTGGAGCACGGGTGCCGGCTCGGAAATTATGCAGCGGATCGCCGTGCCGATGATTGGTGGCATGGTATCATCGACGCTGCTGACGCTGGTCGTGATCCCCGCCGTCTACGGGCTGGTTAAGGGCTACGGATTGAAGAGAGTGCGCGCGGAAAACCAAGTCCTCGCATCCTTGGCCGTAAATCAGAATTGAGAAGGAGAACTGCGATGAACAGAAGAGAACTCCTCTGCACCCTGGCCGCCGTCGGAGCGTTGCCCGTCGCCGGAGCGGCGCTGGCAGCAGGCGAAAGCATGGTCGTGTACAAGGACCCCAACTGCGGTTGTTGCCATGCTTGGGCCGACGCTATGGAGAATGCTGGGTTTTCCGTGAAGGCCGAAGACGTGGCCGACATCAAAGTGGTGAAGGACCGCTACAAAGTCCCTGGCGATCTGCAGGGTTGCCACACCGCTGTCGTCGCAGGCTACCACGTTCCGCTGGAGACGGTGACCAGGCTGTTGGCCGAGAAGCCGTATTTGGCGGGCCTGTCTGTTCCGGGCATGCCAGTCGGTTCGTTGGGCATGGGAGACGACCGGGGCGCATCCTATGATGTGATCGCTATCGGGAAGGACGGAACGAGCAAGCTCTACCAGGCGGTCAGACCAAAAGCCTAGTTTTCCGCTTTTTCATCCGGAGCCATATACTGCTCCGGGTGAAAAACGGCCTCGCGTCAGATAGATTTCAACGCGACAAGCTTTTCCAAATTCGCCGCGTCTTCTTTACGCTCGCTGTAACGGTCGGTTAGATAGTTAGATGCGTCGCGAGTCAGGAACGTGAACTTCACCAGTTTGAACCGCCCCGAGTTTGCCGGAGACCGTTTGGTTTAAGTTATGCAGCTTCACGCGGTCGAGCGGGCATCGAGCGGCCTTGTCGCTGATCGTCGTTCGGATCGGTTTGCCACGAATGATGTCCTGAAGCCCCATGGCCCTCATAAGCCGAGCGACAGTGCAGCGGGCGATATCGTAACCCTCTCGCTGCAACTGCCGCCAGACCTTGCGCACGCCATAGACCTGGACGTTCTCATTGAACACCCGGCGTATCTCGACCTTCATGGCAAGGTGGAGATGCGCCGGGCACGGACCGACAGCCGGTCCACGTCCGGCGCTTGGCGATGACCTCATAATAGGTGGACGGGCAATCGGCAGCAGTCTGCAGATCGGCTCGACGCCGAGTACCGAGCGGTGTGCGTCGATGAAGGAAATCATCGCCTCCGTGGGCGGTCGAACTCCGCTTGGGCAAAATATGCAGAGGCTTTGCGCAAAATCTCGTTGGCCTGACGAAGCTCGCGGTTCTCCCGTTCCAGAGCCTTCATCTTCTCCGCGAGGTCACTCGGCAAACCCGCCCGTTTGCCGCTGTCCACCTCGGCCTTCTTCACCCACTCATTGAGCGTATGTCCCGAGCCGCCGATCTTGGCAGGCTATTGAGGAAACGGCAGCCCACCGCGACGGATGTTCGGCTTCATGCCCCGTCACCATTCGAACGGCACAGGCACGGACTTCAGGGGAGAACTTGTTCGTCGTCTTGCCCTCCCACCTTTGATAGATAACGCCAAATTTCCAAGACGGCTCAGCGGCGCGCTTCCGTAATGTCGAAGCCCGCCGCTCTTGACTTACACCGCCACGCGACGGGCCGCTTTGTCTGCCGCTTTACGATCCGAGCCATGCAAGGCAACGATCTTCGTGGCGTCGTCAACCGAGATGCGATGCTTCTTCGCCAGTGTCTTGGCGTCATAGGGTTGGTCGGGCGCGGAGGCGCCGTTCGTCTGTGTCATTGATTTTCTCCTTGGAATCGCGGCGAGATATGGGCGCCACAAGGCGCGCCTGAGCCGGTGACACCTATGTAGGCGTTCGTGCACCACATAACAACCTTCTTGTTCTCGTCGGAGTAGAGCAGCCCGGTAGCTCGCCAGCCTCATAAGCTGGAGGGCTGAGGTCGGAGGTTGGAATCCTCCCTTCGAAACGCGTTGCATAGTGCCTGAGAGCTCGCCCCGGTCTGTCACCCGGAGACGGGGTTTCGCATTCGGGAGAGAGCGATGAGCAAGACCGTCACCTTCGATGAGGCAGTCCGCGATTGCCGCCATCGTTTGATGCTTTTGCCCACGGATGTACTGGCAATGGCAAGCAGGCGATGACGGGGAAGGCCGGTGCGGTTTCGTCCCGACCTTTTGTTGCCCAAGAAGCCGGGACAGCAGATTCCCCGCTGCATGTCATCCGCTTTGTCTCAGCCCCAATATACATTCCAGGCTTCGTTCCTCCCACCGAGCCACTGCTGGCACTTCGCGCACGGTGCCAGGCTGACGTACAGGTGATTGTTGCCGTTCCTGTCAGCGAAGGTAAGGCCCGCGTCGTGGGCTGCCAAGATCGCCATCTGCTCGGCATGTTCCTCCCGACTTGAGAGAGAAATTGGAGCTTTATCGCGGTTCTTGAAGAAATGATTGGTGGTGGGATCCAGTCCGGTAAATAGTCTTGAGTGCCCATAAGCTACACCAAATGAAAAATCAGGCGTGGCCGCGGAATCAAACCGGTAGCGTTTCGACAGGGCTACACTTGCGCTGTAGGCGGCGGTCCCGGCAGCCAAAATTCCGCTGGGGACTGTATAGCCCAGGTAGTATGCCAGCCCTGAGCCGAGAGACCCTGCCGCGATTATGGTGCTTTGAACGATAGTGGGGGCAACGAGCGCAGGTTGGTCGATCGCCACGGCCGAGTAACAGGATTGGTCCTTTACCCCGGATCCCGGCGTTTTGGAGTAATATGCTACATGCCGTTTCGCGGCCACCTTTAGAGCGGAGGCTATTCTTGCGTCTTTTGCGTCCTGTACCGTCCCCATTTTCATAATTGTTGCCGGCATGAAGCCTTCCTCCCTGGTTCACTCGCCCGATCTCGCACGTCAACCATAGTGATCGCTTGCCGTGCCGGAGTGAGTTGTTGCTAGAAGATCAAATCCAATGCTAGGCGACAATATAGGTCATCGTTCATCTGGCTTTCTCTAAAGCCTCGACCATCTTTGTGCGGGGCTTAACCGCGCGGTTCTTAAATGCCCAGATCTGTATCCTCGGAGGAGGGGAGAGCCACATCAGCCACCACCCGTAAACGGCACATCAGGGCGAGGGAAGAAATCCATTGCCCACGAAGACGAACCCTGCCGGATGTTTGCCTCGTGTCGCCTCGCCTCGAAGCACGGCGCGGGCTTGTTCGAATGGGTCGTCCGTCAGGCCGAAGTGCTGGACGATTTCGTCGAGGTGTCGTTCAGCGCGAGCAACGTCGTTTACTCGATCACTGCGGAACTGTTCGGCAAACGAGTTCAGAGCTGCCTGGTAGGCAACTAGCATTCTGTTATCCATTACGTCCCCCAAGGTTGGCTTATGCTCATCAGAACCATGTCCTTGCCGCACCACTAAACGCTGGTCAGCCGCGCCCTTCTCGCCGACCTCCGACGACCGTACAAAGCCAGCATGCCGGAAACTGAGGGCAGGGCCTAGGTCCAGTTCGCGTCATCAGTCAATCGCCACAATAGATCTTTTTAGAGATTGACCGTTTGCCAATCTCAATCGATCGAGCGACTAGGGCCGGCTTTTGTTTGGCGAGCTTGCCGCCGCTGAGTTGCTCAAATTCGGCAACAGCGTTTTGCCAATCGGCTCCAAATGGGGCCTTCTTTTGCGTAAGAAACCACTCGGATGTCCGCTTTCTGATCAACTTTCGAAAGGCTGATTCCGCCAAAGGTTTTGTCGCCAGTGGCGTGACTATCAGCATCCGTGCGGGCTTGCTGTCTGACGGCAGCCTTAAACGAAAATACCATTGGCTGCGATCGCAGGTGACGCCGCGAAAAAAGCGGTCAGCAACGCGATTTCAATGCACCTCAACTTGCACCTCCCAAGGTTGCCCCCTTCCAGTCTTACGAAATGCCCGGCATGAGAAGTTCGCGCAGGCGAGTACCAAAGGCAATAGCCCACTATGACGAGTAGAGACGATAAGCCTGCGGCGTCGGACAGCTTTCCATCCGCGCAATCGCCGCTGCCCATGGGAGGTATGTTGTGAAGCTCATCTATTCTTCCCCCCGATCTATTGAACCCGACCTTGATCCATGGCTGGCCTCGCGAGTTGATCAAGATGCGTCGGCCGATTGGGCGTTCGTCTGCAAAAGGCGACCCCGGCAAACCGGAAGCTGACTCGCAAGGAGGCGAGGGAGCTTTTTTCGAAGAAACGCCGCGAGACCGTGACCGGTCACGACTGTCTCGCCAGTCTGCAACGGAGGATGCGTCACCTTGCAGCATGGCTTCATTTTGCGAAAATTCAGGCAGCTTCGGTCGCTCTTTGTTGCTCTTCCACCAGCGATCGCAACGGAAGTTTTTACAACCTTATTTCCATTTTTCTAATCTTTGTGTGGTGATCTGACGCCCTGGTTTAGGGGATGTGAGCATGATTGAAATCGTCGTTGACAGTAAAACTACCGACCATCAGATCAAAAATCAGTTTGAAAACCAGCGGTCATTGACGTCAAGCTCGGGTCCCGTTGCAATCTACTCCACAGACAGGGAGGCCGCGGGCAGGGCTGGCGGCTGCCTCAAGGCATACGGTCATCTTGGCATGTCGAGTTATTATGCCGGAGCGCCGGATAGTGAAACGACAGAAAGAGCTAAAAAACATAGTCTCCATTCTGCAACGCCGACCAACAATACTGGTCTCCCTGACAATCTAAAGTCGGGGGTTGAAAGCCTGAGCGGAATGTCGCTGGACAACGTCCGGGTCCACTACAATTCGTCCAAGCCTGCCCAACTCAATGCACACGCTTATGCTCAAGGCTCCGAGATACATCTCGCGCCTGGCCAGGAACGTCACGTTCCTCATGAGGCCTGGCACGTCGTCCAGCAGAGACAAGGCAGAGTGAAGCCGACGCTTCCGATGTGAGTGACAACTAAAACGTCCGCCGCTACTACGGCCAAAATTCGGCCTCCGCCAACGTGGATCCGTCGTCAGCCCCGAGCCCGGAATTGTCAAGGCTGGATAGGACTGCGAGGTCATCAGCCATTTAGAAACGCGACACTGGCAGCCCGCTTGCTCTGCCGATCAGCTTCCGATTCGACCGGCTGGGCCTGGTTGCAAGGGAGGAGTGGGGGCGGGTGATAAGAACCCCTTTTGGCATTACTTTCCTCAACGACGAAGAATAGTAAAGCTCTTTGTCTTTACACCAAAGGCGTGCATTTTGTTCGTTTCCGTTTAGAGAAAAGGAGGCCCCGTGAATTACAAACTGGACGAACTTGGCTTCCTTCAAGATCCATGGCTTCATGATGGCTATCTAACCGGCATTTCAACGGCTGACGATGTAGTCACCCTTACATTGAAAACGTTGGGTGGACAGCAGTTCGGGATAAGGCTTTTGGGCACGGTGGAAATGCGCGCAACTGATTTTAAGTTGGGCAACATCATCCTCGGCATACGCCTCACAACGTGCACACATATCGATCGTGATCGGTTTAGTCTCTTGGATAGCGGACCCCATAAATCAGCCGCACAGGAATTCCATGATATATACTTCAACCAGCTTGATGAAAAACGCAGCGCAATCCTTCTCGGCGAGTTGGCGCTCTTCGAGTTATCAAGCAGTTACGGCTGCGTAGTAGATGTTCTCTGCAAGGAAATGGTGGTATTTAGCTAATTTTCCCGTTCGCAAACGGCCTGTTCGGCTTCAAGCATATCATTCCGCCGCCCGCATTGCGCTCGATCACCGATTGGCGCAGGTGCGAGAACCGGGCAAGTTTGCGCAGTTTGGCACGCCGTTCTCACGCCATGTCGTTGGCCATCACGCAGTAGTAACCGTTGAGGTCCGGCATCTCACCATCTTCGAACGTATTGCGGCGCAGCTCACGGAAAATGGTCGAGCGATGTCGATGCAGTTTCTCGGCGATGACGTCAACGCTGGTTCCAGCCGCACGCCAGCGAGCAATCTTGTGGCGTTCATCCAGATCAATCTGGGAGTAGGTGCGATTCATGTCTCGTTCCTTGCAGAGATAAACCGTTGTTATCTATTGCTAGTCGCACTTCATCTATTAATCGCATAAGATAGATTATGGAACAATGCGATTGGTCAGCAAGCTGAAAACGCTGGAAATCCAGTTTCTTCCTTGACCCTGAGCCGCTGGCGGCTTTAAGCGAAACTGCAGACGGAACCAACAGCGAAAGCCAGTGACGATGAGCGAGTTGCGCATTCTCTCCGACGCCCATATCCCGGAACTGCCGAACCGCTACAACGGCAAGGTTCGTGAGAACTACGATCTGCCGGATGGCAGCCGCATCATCGTCGCGACGGACCGGCTCAGCGCCTTCGATGTCATTCTGACCGCGATTCCCTTCAAGGGCCAGATACTGACGCAGACGGCGCGCTACTGGTTCGAGGAAACCGCCGATATCTGCCCGAACCATGTGCTGTCCTATCCGGACCCGAACGTCGTCATCGGCACGCGCCTTGATATCCTGCCGGTCGAGATCGTCGTGCGCGGCTATCTCGCCGGCACGACCAGCACGTCGATCCTGACGAAGTACCGCAAGGGCGAGCGCCAGATGTATGGCATCACGCTGCCGGATGGCCTCAAGGACAACGAAAAGCTGCCCGAGCCGATCATCACGCCCACCAGCAAGGCGTTCGACGGTGGCCATGACGAACCGCTCTCCGGCGAGGAAATCCTTGCCCAGGGCCTGCTGACGGCCGAGCAATGGGAAACCGTGTCGCGTTATGCCTTGTCGCTCTTTGCGCGCGGACAGGCTCGGGCGGCCGAACGCGGGCTGATTCTCGTCGATACCAAATACGAATTCGGCACGGACAAGGACGGCCGTATCGTGCTCGCCGACGAGATCCACACGCCGGATTCCAGCCGTTACTGGATCGCCGACAGCTATGAGGAAAGCTTCGCCAAGGGCGGCCGCCCGGCGAGCTTTGACAAGGATTTCGTGCGCGCCTGGGTTACCGAGCGCTGCGATCCCTACAAGGATCCGATCCCGGAAATCCCGCGCGATCTCGTCGAGCAGACGTCGAAGGTCTACATCCAGGCCTTTGAAAAAATTACTGGAAAGACCTTTGTGCCGGACCTTTCCGGCGCGACCGTGCTGGATCGTATTCGCAACAATCTCAAGCCCTACTTCGCCTGATTGGCCTTACAGCGTAATCTCGAAGCTCAGACCATCATACGCCGGCTCCACATGGGCTGGCGTTTCCTTTTGCACGGTGTCGTAGTCGAGCGGTACGTGCATATGCGTCAGGATGGCGCGCGCCGGCTTCAACCGGTCGATCCATTCCAGCGCCTGGCTGAGCGACAGATGGCTCGAATGGTAACGGTATTGCAGCGCGTCGATGATCAGCATGTCGAGGCCCGCGAGGCGCGGGACCGTCTCGTCCGGGAAGTCGCTGATATCGCTGCAATAGGCCACGTTGCCGATGCGGAAGCCGAGCGAATGGATCGAGCCGTGCACCTGGAGGAGGGGCTGGAAGGTAATGGATCCCCCTGCCCCTTCGATCGTCACCGGCGCATCCATCGGCTCGATCAGGTTCTCCGTCACGATCGGCGGATACATGCTGCCGGGCGGCGTCTTCAGGCAGTAGCCGAAGCCTTCGCGGATGCGCTCCATGGTCGCCACATCGGCCCAGATCGGGATCTGCTTGTGATTGTGCAGCACGAAACCGCGGATATCGTCGATACCGTGAATATGATCGGCATGAGGATGGGAAAACAGCACCGCGTCGATGTTCTGCACGCCCGCGGCGATCATCTGAACGCGGAAATCCGGGCCGGTATCGATGACGACCGTCGTCGTGCCGTCCGGTCCGAACTGCTCGATGAGAAAGGCTGCGCGGGTGCGGCGGTTTTTCGGGTTGGCCGGATCGCAGGCGCCCCAGTCACCGGTGATACGCGGCACGCCGGGTGACGAGCCGCAGCCGAGAATGGTGAAGCGCCGCACCGTCGCCACGCCTACACCCGCGGCATCTTCGAGAAAATGCGGAAGGCGTTTTCCGTGGTGATGCGGGCGATCTCGTCCACGCTGACGCCGACGGTCTCGGCGAGCACCGCGGCCGTGTGTGCCACATAGGCCGGCTCGTTACGCTTGCCACGGAACGGTTTTGGCGCAAGGTAGGGCGCGTCGGTCTCGACCAGCATGCGCTCCAGCGGCACGGTTTTCGCAATCTCGCGCAGCTCTTCCGACTTCGGGAAGGTGAGGATTCCGGAGAAGGAGACATAGCCGCCGAGTGCTACGCCTATGCGCGCAAGCTCCGGACCGGAGGAGAAGCAGTGCAGCAGGAAGGGGAAGGCCCCCTTCCCCGTTTCCTCGGTCAGGATCGCCGCCATGTCCTCATCCGCCGAGCGGCTGTGAATGACCAGCGGCAGGCCGGTTTCGCGCGCGGCCGCTATGTGGTTGGTGAGGCCGAACCGCTGGGCGTCGCGCGGCGCATTGTCGTAAAAATAGTCGAGGCCCGCCTCGCCGATCGCCACGACGCGCGGATGCTTCGATAGCTCGATCAGTTCCGAGACGGCAATATCCAGTTCCTCATCCGCATTGTGCGGATGCGTGCCGACCGAACAGAACACCGACGGGTATTTTTCGGCAATCGCCAGGATCGTCTGAAGCTTTTTCACCCGCGTCGAAATGGTGATCATCTGCTTCACCCCGGCCGCGTGCGCGCGCGCGACAATATCGTCGCGCTCCGCTTCGAAGTCGGGAAAATCCAGATGGCAGTGGGTGTCGATCAGCATTGCCGCGTCACGCCTCGGGTGCGACGTAGCGCGGGAAGACCGGCGTCGGCGCTTCCAGCGGCGTGCCGCTGACAAGACGACCAGCCTCGCCAAGTGCCGCAAAATCTCGCTTGTCGACGGGCGACGCGACGAGGTCGAGCAGCTTGCGGCCGGATTTCGGCATGAACGGCTGAAGCAGGATCGCGATCTGGCGCACGACTTCAGCCGTCACGTAGAGCACGGTGCCCATGCGGACCGGGTCGGTCTTCTTCAGCGCCCAGGGCGCCTCGCCGGCGAAGTAGCGGTCGGCCTCCGACACGACGGCGATGATCGCCGCCAGCGCCTTGTGGATCTGCTGCTTGCCCATCTCCTCGCGCGTCAGCGCATGCAGCGCATCGACGGACTCGAGCATCGCGCTGTCGGCATCGGAAAGCTCGCCGCACTCCGGCACCTTACCGTCGCAGTTCTTGACGATCATCGACAGCGAGCGGCTGGCAAGGTTGCCGATGCCGTTGGCGAGGTCGGAGTTGATGCGGGTCGCGATCCCCTCCTCGCTGTAGCTGCCGTCCTGGCCGAAGGAGACTTCGCGCAGGAAGAAGTAGCGGATCGGATCGAGGCCGAAATGGTTCACGAGGTTGACCGGGTCCACGACGTTGCCGAGCGACTTCGACATCTTCTCGCCCTTGTTGAGCAGGAAGCCATGGGCGAAGACGCGTCCCGGCAACGGCAGACCGGCCGACATCAGGAAGGCCGGCCAGTAGACGGCGTGGAAGCGGATGATGTCCTTGCCGATGATGTGAATATTCGCCGGCCAGTATTTTGCCCGCGGACCTTCGGGATCGGTCAGATAGCCCGTCGCGGTGATGTAATTGGTGAGCGCATCGACCCAGACATACATGACATGCGCAGGATCATCCGGAACCGGAATGCCCCAATCGAAGGTGGTGCGCGAGACCGAAAGATCCTTCAGGCCGGACTTGACGAAGGAGATCACCTCATTGCGGCGCTCGGCCGGGCCGATGAAGTCCGGATTGTCCTCGTAGTGCTTGAGCAGCTTGTCCTGATAGTCCGACAGGCGGAAGAAGTAGCTCTCTTCCTCGACCCATTCGACAGGCGTACCCTGCGGCCCGTAGCGCACGTCGTCGGCGCGCTTCTCGGTCTCGTTTTCCTGGTAATAGGCCTCGTCACGCACCGAGTACCAGCCCGCGTAACCGCCCTTGTAGATATCGCCATTGGCGACCATGCGGCGCCAGATTTCGGCGCAGGCCTCGTAGTGCCGCTCTTCGGTCGTGCGGATAAAGTCATCGTTCGATGCATTAAGAAGAACGGCCATATCTCTGAATTCTTTCGAATTCCGGTCGGCAAGCTCGCGCGGAGAAATGCCTTCCTTGCGCGCCGTCTGCTGCATCTTCTGGCCGTGCTCGTCCGTGCCCGTCAGGAAGAAGACGTCGCGCCCGTCGAGCCGCTGGTAGCGCGCCATGGCATCCGTCGCGATCAGCTCGTAGGCATGGCCGATATGCGGCTTGCCGTTCGGGTAGGAAATGGCGGTCGTGATGTAGAAGCGGGATGTGTCGGTCATGGGGCGTATCTGTCTTCGGTTGTGCAATGCCGCAAGGTATTAGACCATGCGGGCGTGGAGGGAAACAGCAAGTTTCCTTCCACGCCGCTTTCCAATCCGGCTTTCATGCCGTCTCGTTGTTTGACCCTACAATGCAATTCTATCCCTTTATCGGGGATTCGATCGCGCGGCAGTCCCGGTCGAAATTGGGAACAATCAAGAAAATGCGCCCGATTTTCACTCTCGCCCGCAACACCAGCTGCGTCTCGACGGCATCACGTCCTTCAAAGAAATCAAACCGGCGCTCGCTATCGAATTTCAAAAATGAACGACCGTTGTGAAACGAGCAGTCTCCATCCTCGCACCGGAGAGTCAGCTCCTTGAAAGGACAGCCAAGACTACTCCTCGACACCTTTAGAGAAAGGTCGATCTTCTGCTGTTCCTTTGCAAAAATCCTACAAGCTTCTCCGACCGTGCACGTAGCCGCACCGGCAACCGGCTCACCGTTTTCCAGCAGGATGGCGGCCTGGACGGGAAACGAAGCGCCATTCGTGCTGTCAGCAGCGGCAACCGTAGCAGAAAGCGCCAATGCAAAAACGGCGCAAGATAACAATGTTGTCGGCATGACTATCCCCACCCCGGAATCATCGAGAAAGGTTGCAGCCGACTGAGCCGGAACTGTGGCGCTGGAATTGATCGTCTCTAAAGCGAAGCCCGGATATCGTCGAGCACGCTGATGATCGTCTGCTTGCGATCGAGATTGTAGGCCTGTGCGATGGTGATGCGCTCACCAAGCTGCGAGGACAATTGCGCAAGACGGTCGGCGCGGGCGATGTCGCCGGAAAGCGCGGCGGTGCGGGCGCTGTCGGTCACGAAATCCGTGACGTGCTGGCAGAAGAACGAAAAGACCGTGTCGCTGTCCTTGGCCGAAAGCACGTCGGCGAGCTTGTGCACGTCGCGGCGCGGCGGCTCCGTTGCGGCTTCAACGATGGTGCGGAAGGCCTCGACGATGTCGAAGCCGCCGTAGTTCACCAGCTTCAGCGCTTCCGAGACGCTGCCATGGGCCGCCGAGAGAACGTCTGCCGCACGCGGGCCAGACGGTGCTGCGCCGAGGCTGTCGAGGGCGGCGGCAAGATCGGCTTGCGACAGCGGCGACAGCGCCAGCGGCAGGCAGCGCGAGCGAATGGTCGGCAGCAGCTTTCCCGGAGCATGGGTCAGGACGAGGAAGAGCGAGCGCTTCGGCGGCTCTTCGAGGATTTTCAGGATGGCGTTGGCAGCATTGCGGTTGAGGTCGTCGGCGGGATCGATGATGACGATACGCCAATTGCCCGTGCCAGAGGTCTGCGCCAGGAATTTTCCGGCTTTGCGCACCTCGTCGACGGTGATCGCCGATTTCACCTTGCCGGTCTTCTCGTCGACCGGTCGGGTGAGGTGCAGCAGATTGTGCGAGGCGCCGGCCACGAGCTGGCGGGTGATCGGTGAACCGGGTGACGGGTCGGCCATCGTTTCCGGCGCGTCGGCCGGTTCCGGATGGTGCAGCACATGGTTGGCGAAGCGGAAGGCGAGCGTCGCCTTGCCGATGCCTTCCGGCCCTTCGATCAGGATAGCGTGGTGGCCCTTGCCGGACCTGTAGGAGCGCGCCAGGAAATGTTCTGCTGCGGCATGGCCGAAAAGCCTTGTCTGCTCGGCAGGATGCACCGCGCCGTCGAGGATGCCGGGACGATCGTCGCTCACGAGACATGCTCCGGATCGTGCCGGTCATGCGCGTTGATCGGCAGCAGCGGCTCGGCGATGGCGAGGACCTGGATAGCGATCGCCTCCTGCGCCTGTGTCGCGTCGACCACGCGGCAGCGCAGCGGTTCGCGTTCGGCAATATCGAGAAAGGCCTCGCGACGCTTCTCGTGCGTTTCCAGCTCTTCCTTCTCGAAGCGGTCCGGCTGCTCGTCGGGTCCGGCGCTGCGCTTGCGGGCGCGCTCCAGGCCGATGGCCGCCGGCAGGTCGAAGATGATGGTGCAGTCCGGCATGACACCGTTGACCGCCACGCGCTCCAGCGCCGCGATGAACGGCTGCTCCAGGTTGCCGGTAATGCCCTGATAGACGCGGGACGAATCCATGAAACGATCACAGAGCACGACGGTGCCCGCAGACAGCGCCGGGCGGATGACCTGCTCGACATGATCGTTGCGCGCGGCGGCAAAGAGGATCGCTTCCATGCGGATACCGTAGGGCTCGGCGGCGCCAGACAGGAGAACGTGTCGCACGGCTTCCGCGCCCTTCGAGCCGCCGGGCTCGCGCGTCATCAGCACGGTCAGGCCGCGCGCGCGCAATGCCTCGGCCAGAAGCCGGATCTGCGTCGACTTTCCGGCGCCCTCGCCGCCTTCGAACGTGACAAACAAACCGGGTGCGGCCGACAAATCCTGTTTCCGTTACCAATGGCCGCGAGAGCGGCGTTACCCGGCGGGGCCGGGACGAGTCGGACCACTACTAACCGATGTTTCCGGCCGGCGAAACGCTTTTCGCCCTCGCCCGCCCCGTCAAATCCAGAAGAAGAACAACTCGATCAGCGCATCCAGCGCCCGGGAGCGCAGAGCACCGACGCCGACCGAGCCCGCCGTTTCCACCGGTACTTCGCGCAACAATTGTTTGTCGTTCCAGATCTTCAGGGTGCCGATCGCCTGGCCCGGCTCGACCGGCGCCCGCACCGGCCATGTATAGACCACGCGCGCGACGAGCTTTTGCGAATTGTCCTTCGGCAGGAAGACATCCACCTGTTCGCCGGCCACCAGCGGGACACTGGACGCGTCGCCGCCATAGACGCTGGCGTCCGCGATCGCCTCACCCTCCTTGAAGAGCGTGCGACGCTCGAAGGAGGAGAGCGCCCATTCGATGATCCGGCGCGTTTCCTCGATGCGGACCTTGTCGTTTTCCATGCCGCCCATGGCGAGCACCAGGTGCTTGCCGTCGCGGTTGACCGCCGCGACGATGGAATAGCCGCCCTCCTCCGAAAAGCCGGTCACGAAGCCCGTCACGCCGATATTGAGGGTCAGAAGCGGATTGCGGTTGCGCTGCTTGATCTTGTTCCACTCGAATTCCGGCTCGAGATAGTAGCGCATGTAATCGGGATAGGTCGTCTGCAGGTGCCGGGCGAGCTGCACCATCTCGCGCATCGTCACCTTGTTTGCCGGGTCCGGCAGGCCGGTGGCATTGGCGAACGCGGATTTCTGCAGCCCCAGCGCCCTCGCCTCCTGCGTCATCCTTTCGGCGAAGGCGGTCTCCGAACCGGCGATGCCCTCGCCGAGGATGATGCAGGCGTCATTGGCGAACTGAACGATGACGCCGCGGACCAGGTCCTCGACGCGCACGTTCGATTTCAGGGCGGCGAACATGGTGGAGGTGCGCGATGGCGCGCCGCCCGTGCGCCAGGCATGTTCGGTGACGGGAAATTGCGTGTCGAGCGTGATTTCGCCGCCGGCCAGCGCCTTGAAGACCGTCGCCATGGTCATCAGCTTGGCAAGCGAGGCGGCGGGAACGGTCTCGTCCTCGGCCCGGGCAAACAGCACAGTGCCGGTCTCCGCCTCGATGAGGTAGACCTGCTTGGCCTTGACGTCGAAGCCCGCCTGCGGCGCGGCAGACTGCGCGTGCGCAATGCTGGAAAAGGACAGAAGGACAATGAGGGCGGCGAAAAGACGGCGATGCATGGCGACTCCGAGTGTCGTCACACTCCCACAGCCGACCGCATTGCGCAAACGGCTTTGGGAACGCGGGCGATCAGCCCGCGTTGCCGGCAAATGCGGAAAGCGGCGTCAACTGGCCGTCCATCGTCAGGATGGCATCGAAGGCGCCGGCAGCGTCGCGCACGCGCTCATCCGCATAGGCGGCCGCATAGCTCGGCTCGGCGGAAAGCTGGGGCACGAAATTCGGCCGTTCGATCGGCAGCGGGCCGATCTCCGGCAGCATGACGAACTGTTCCATCACCTGGAAGGCCTCGGTTGCCGGGGCCGTCTTGGCGAGCGCCGTCATCGTGCTCTTGTCGGGAACGGTCAGCACGTTCTCTTCCGCGCCGACGCCAGGCAGCGAACGGTTGTCGGCGGACGCCACCATGACGCCCGTCGCGATCAGGCCGCCCGGATCGACCGCCGGCACGCGCGATCCCTTCGGAATGTAGGAAGCCATGAGATACGGCATGTCGTGACCGTCCAGACGGGCCTTGCCGACATATTGCACACGCACCTTGGCTGTGCCGGTGCGCTTCATGTCGAGCAGATCCGCCGTCTTCGACGAAACGTCGATCACCCGGCCCTCATGGTAAGGGCCGCGGTCGTTGACGCGTACGATAACGGAGGTTCCGTTTTCCATGTTGGTGACCCGCGCATAGCTCGGCAACGGGAACGTCGGGTGCGCGGCGGAGAGATGGTACTTGTCGTAGACTTCGCCATTCGCCGTCTTGCGGCCGTGGAAGGCAGAACCGTACCACGATGCGAGACCTGTCTTGTTGTAACCAGGCTCTTCCTTCGGCTGGTACCACTTGCCGCGGACCTGATAGGCCTTGCCAACCTGATAGCGGCCGCCACCCTTTGGCACAGCCTGGCCTTCTTCCACGACGCGCGGGCTTGCCTTCACGCCATATTCGGATTCAGAAAAGAATTCCTTGCTGCGCACCTTCTTCTTCGGCGCGGACGTCGTCGTCGCGCATGCAGCAAGGCTCGCGCAGACCAGAGGAATAGCCAGCAATCTCAAGCTCTTGCCGAACCGGATCGCATTTTTCTCGAAAGTTTTATGTCCCACGCCGCTATTGTCCCCGACGGTGTGCCAGCCAACCTGTCTTGCCCCTGCAAGCCGGCCGTCAATGCCACTCAGTAAATAACAGTACGTTAATCATGCCAATAAGATGGCAAAATTGCGAATGGATGCAAAGCTGGGAAAGAGCTTGTTTGATTTATGGTTTCCATATGGTTAAGCGCCCGCCGTGGCCGGGCGAGCGCTTATTGGAAATTGGGATAGCGATTGCGGCGTCAGGACGACGGCACTTGCAGCACGTCGAAAATCTGCTCGGGGTCACGCACGCCATGCCGATACAGCGTGATGATCGACCGCGCGAGCGAACGGGCCCGGGCCTCGTCAAAGGCAGGGCTCTTGGTTGCCGTCAATCGTGTGAAAACGCCCTGCAGAACATCCAGATCCTGCGGTTCGAACATGCCGATATGCGTGGGGTCTCGAAGCACGTCCATTGCGACCTCCCCTTTTCACATCCAGCCGGCGATATTGCTTCCGGGTGCATTTGAATTTTAGGCCTGGAATGCGTCAGCAACAAGTCGGGAAAAGTTGTAGGGCTGCCCCTCGTAGCCGGCTTTGCATTTAGTGCGAAAGATAGGCTGACGGGACGGCATCCGTCAGCCAGACTCCGTTGTCGGCCTGCCAGAACGTAAGGCCATCAGCCTGCATGCGGCCTGCCGCAACGGCTAGAACCATCGGCTTCCCATGCCGCTGGCCAACCTTGACCGCGGTCTCCATGTCCGCCGAAAGATGGACTTTCTGGCGTCCTTGCGGCGTGAGTCCTTCGCGTAAGATGGCCTCGAGCGAAGCGATTGCCGTCCCATGAAACAGAATCTCCGGTGGCACGGCCGGTACCAGGTCCAAATCGACCGCCACCGAATGCCCTTGGGCTGCGCGTATTCGGGCCCCGTCGGCAGAAAGCGTAAACCGCTTCTTGTCGCTTTCGGCCACAACTGTGCGCAGTGCATCGTCATCGATGTCGACACCGGCGCGGCGTGCCTGGACGATCAGATCGTCCACAGAGACCCAACCGCCGGCATCCAGCTCAATGCCGATTGATTGAGGCTCGTGCCGCAGAACCAGACTGAGAAACTTGCTGATATTCTTGCTCATGAACATTCATCCGACGAATATGTCCGGTTGCCATCAGGATTGCCGAAGCAACAACGATCAGGCTTGTCCGTCTATTCGCAACATGAGACGAAAAAAGCTCCGGCGCCGCTTAACAAAGGAAAAAGGCGCCAATCCGGGCGCCTTTAAACAGGATCGTGGATGCCCATTACATCCTCAGAACGGGATGTCGTCATCCATATCGCGCGAGAGCGGCGAACCGCCAGAACGGCTGCCGCCACCGCTGCTGCTTCCGCCACCCGAAGACGGGCGCGAACCGTAATCGTCGTAGCTTGGCGCGCCGCCAGCGATATCACCACCGCCACGACGTTCGCCGCCGCCTTCACCGCGACCGTCGAGCATGGTCAGCGTTGAGTTGAAGCCCTGCAGCACGATTTCCGTCGAATAGCGGTCGTTGCCGGTTTGGTCCTGCCACTTACGGGTCTGCAGCGCGCCTTCGATGTAGAGCTTGGCGCCCTTCTTCACATATTGTTCGACGACCTTGCACAGGCCTTCGTTGAAGACGACGACATTGTGCCATTCCGTCTTTTCTTTGCGTTCGCCGCTGTTGCGGTCGCGCCAGGTCTCAGAGGTCGCGATCCGCAGGTTGGCGATCGGCCGACCGTCCTGCGTCCGACGGATTTCCGGGTCCGCACCGACATTCCCGACCAAGATCACCTTGTTGACGCTTCCAGCCATACCCATACATCCCGTTGTCGCGCCGGGCTCTCGCGCCCGACATCATTTCACACCATGAATGCGGCATCTTATCGGCTGCCATGCGCCAGCGCCGCCCCATGGGACTATAATCCACAGATCAATTGCAAAAATTCGTTCTTTTTTTGTTCTAATAATTCCCTACACTCTTGTCAAGCGAATCGGAAACGGGCACGGATTCCTTCGACCGCGCATGGACACCGCCCAACCAGTTCCTACATAGGGGCAACCCCTAAATCGAATGCGCAAGAACTTCTGACGCTGGATATCATGAGCGAACTCAAGACAATTTCCATTCGCGGCGCCCGCGAACACAATCTCAAGGGCATCGATCTCGACCTGCCCCGCAACAAGCTGATCGTCATGACCGGGCTGTCAGGCTCCGGCAAATCGTCGCTTGCCTTCGACACGATCTATGCCGAGGGTCAGCGCCGCTATGTCGAGAGCCTCTCGGCCTATGCGCGCCAGTTCCTCGAAATGATGCAGAAACCGGATGTCGACCAGATCGACGGCTTGTCGCCGGCCATCTCCATCGAGCAGAAGACGACCTCGAAGAACCCGCGCTCGACCGTCGGCACGGTCACCGAAATCTACGACTACATGCGCCTGCTTTTTGCGCGCGTCGGCGTCCCCTATTCGCCGGCGACGGGCCTGCCGATCGAGAGCCAGACGGTCAGCCAGATGGTCGATCGCGTCATTGATTTCGGCGAAGGCACACGCCTCTACATCCTCGCGCCCATCGTGCGCGGCCGCAAGGGCGAGTACAAAAAAGAACTCGCCGAGCTGATGAAGAAGGGTTTTCAGCGCGTCAAGGTCGACGGTCAGTTCTACGAGATCGCCGATGTGCCGGCGCTCGACAAGAAATACAAACACGACATCGACGTGGTGGTCGACCGCGTCGTCGTGCGCTCGGATCTCGCCTCGCGCCTGGCGGACAGCCTTGAAACGTGCCTCAAGCTCGCCGAGGGCCTGGCCATCGCGGAGTTCGCCGACAAGCCACTCCCGGTCGAGGAAACCTCCGCCGGCGGCTCGGCCAACAAGTCGCTGAACGAGACGCACGAGCGCGTGCTGTTTTCCGAAAAATTCGCCTGCCCGGTCTCCGGCTTCACCATCTCGGAAATCGAGCCGCGGTTGTTCTCGTTCAACAACCCGTTTGGCGCCTGCCCGACCTGCGATGGTCTTGGCAGCCAGCAGAAGATCGACCCGGACCTCATCGTGCCGGAAACCGAACGCACATTGCGCGACGGCGCCATCGCGCCCTGGGCAAAGTCCTCCTCGCCCTACTACAACCAGACTCTGGAGGCGCTCGGCGCCGCCTACGGCTTCAAGCTTTCCAACCGCTGGTCGGAACTGTCGGAAGCGGCGCAGGGCGCCATCCTGAACGGCACGAAGGAAAAGATCGAGTTCAACTACAAGGACGGCGCACGCTCCTACAAGACGGTAAAAACCTTCGAAGGCATCGTGCCGAACCTCGAGCGCCGCTGGAAAGAGACGGATTCCGCATGGTCGCGCGAAGAGATCGAGCGCTACATGTCCGCCGCGCCCTGCCCGGCCTGCAACGGCTTTCGCCTGAAACCCGAAGCTCTGGCGGTGAAGATCAACAAGCTGCATATCGGCGAAGTGACGGCCATGTCGATCCGCGTCGCACGCGACTGGTTCGACGTTCTGCCGGAGAGCCTCAATAGCAAGCAGAACGAGATCGCCGTCCGCATCCTCAAGGAAATCCGCGAGCGCCTGCGCTTCCTGAACGATGTCGGCCTCGAATATCTCTCGCTGTCGCGCAATTCCGGCACGTTGTCGGGCGGCGAAAGCCAGCGCATCCGTCTTGCCTCGCAGATCGGCTCGGGCCTCACTGGCGTGCTCTATGTGCTCGACGAGCCCTCCATCGGCCTGCACCAGCGCGACAATGCCCGCCTTCTCGACACGCTGCGGCACCTGCGCGACATCGGCAATACGGTGATCGTCGTCGAGCATGATGAGGACGCCATCCTGACGGCGGACTATGTCGTCGACATCGGCCCCGCCGCCGGCATTCATGGTGGCGAAGTGATCGCGCAGGGCTCACCGGCGCAGGTCATTGCGAATCCGGCCTCGCTCACCGGCAAGTATCTGTCCGGCGAGCTTGCCGTCGCCGTGCCAGCGGAACGTCGCAAGCCGAAAAAGAAAAAGGAAATCAAGGTCGTCGGCGCGAAGGCCAACAACCTGAAGAACGTCACGGCGGCCATCCCGCTCGGCGTCTTTACGGCCGTCACCGGGGTTTCCGGCGGCGGCAAGTCGACCTTCCTGATCGAGACGCTCTACAAGTCGGCGGCGCGGCGCATCATGGGCGCGCGCGAAATTCCCGCCGAGCACGAGCGCATCGACGGTTTCGAATATATCGACAAGGTCATCGACATCGACCAGTCGCCGATCGGCCGCACGCCGCGTTCCAACCCCGCCACCTATACCGGCGCCTTCACACCGATGCGCGACTGGTTTTCCGGCCTGCCGGAGGCGAAGGCGCGCGGCTACCAGCCGGGCCGCTTCTCCTTCAACGTCAAGGGCGGGCGCTGCGAAGCCTGCCAGGGCGACGGCGTCATCAAGATCGAGATGCACTTCCTGCCCGACGTCTACGTCACCTGCGACGTCTGCCACGGCAAGCGCTACAACCGCGAGACGCTCGACGTCACCTTCAAGGGCAAGTCGATCGCCGACGTGCTGGACATGACGGTGGAGGAAGGCGTCGAGTTCTTCGCCGCCGTGCCTGCGGTGCGCGACAAGCTGGTGACGCTGAACCAGGTCGGCCTCGGCTATATCAAGGTCGGCCAGCAGGCGAACACGCTGTCCGGCGGCGAGGCGCAGCGCGTCAAGCTTGCCAAGGAGCTTTCCAAGCGCTCGACCGGCCGCACGCTCTATATCCTCGACGAGCCGACAACCGGCCTGCACTTCCATGACGTGGCAAAGCTGCTGGAAGTGCTGCACGAACTTGTCAACCAGGGCAATTCCGTCGTGGTCATCGAGCACAATCTCGAGGTCATCAAGACGGCCGACTGGGTCATCGACTTCGGGCCCGAAGGCGGCGATGGCGGTGGCGAGGTGATCGCGGAGGGCACGCCGGAGGATATCGTGAAGGTGGAGCGCTCCTATACCGGCCATTTCCTGAAGGAACTGCTGGAGCGCCGCCCGATGAAACGGGTAGCGGCGGAGTAGGTTTTGATGATCCTGATCGGCCAGTACGACTCGTCCTATGTGCGCCGTGTGGGCATTGCGCTCAGGCTTTATGGCCTGCCGTTCGAGCACCGGCCCTGGTCGGTGTTCAGCGACGGTGAGAAGGTGCAGGCGCTCAATCCGCTGATGCGGGTGCCGACGCTGGTGCTGGATGACGGTGACGTCGTGGCCGACAGCAATTCGATCCTCGACTACGTGGACGGTCTTGTTCCTGCGGAAACACGTCTGCTGCCGCAGGCCGAACCGGAACGGCGGCAGGCGCTGAAGGTCATGACCTTTGCCACCGGCTTCGCCGACAAGGGCGTCAGCCTGTTCTACGAATTGCATCTGCATCAATCGCCATCGGACTATTTCGTCGAACGCTGCCGTTCGCAGATCGGCACGGTGCTGACCGCGCTCGATGCGGAGCGTGCCGTGCGGCCCGGACAGTTCTGGTTCGGCCGGATCACCCATGCGGACATCGCGGTTGCCTGCGCCTGGCGGCATGTCAGCGAGGCCCATCCGGGCCTTATCGATCCAGCGGCCTATCCGGCGCTCGCCGCGCACTGCACCGGCATGGAGGCCCTGCCGGTGTTTCAGGAGATTTCGCAACCTTTCATCGCGCCGGCGTGAACCGCGCCGCCATCCTGTCTGTCGAGGAGAACAAGACATGAGCACATCCGGCACCATTCGCACCGGCATCGGCGGCTGGACCTTCGATCCCTGGGAAGGCACCTTCTATCCGGAAAAGCTGACGAAGAAGCGGCAGCTCGAGTTCGCCAGCCGCGAGCTGACGGCAATCGAGGTCAACGGCACCTATTACGGCTCGCAGAAGCCGGAGACCTTCGCCAAATGGGCCTCCGAAGTGCCGGACGGTTTTATCTTCTCGCTGAAGGCCAGCCGTTTCACGACCAACCGAAAGGTTCTGGCCGATGGCGGTGAGTCGGTCGAAAAATTCCTGACGCAGGGTTTGACCGAACTCGGCGATCACCTCGGCCCGATCCTCTGGCAGTTCCCGCCGACCAAGAAGTTCGAGCCGGAGGATTTCGAGGGCTTTCTGAAACTCCTGCCGGAAAAGCTGGATGGCCTGACGCTGAAACATGCGCTGGAAGTGCGCAACGACACGTTCCTCGTGCCGGAATTCGCGGCCCTTGCCCGCAAGCACAACGCCGCGATCGTCTACGCGCAGCATGAGGACTATCCCGAGATAGCCGACGTAACCGCGGATTTCGTCTATGCGCGCTTGCAGAAGGGATCCGACGACATCGAGACCTGCTATCCGCCAAAGGCGCTGGACGAATGGGCGGCACGGCTGAAGGACTGGGCGGGCGGTGGCGAACCATCCGACCTGCCGAAGATCGATCCGGAGACCAAACCGGCCCAGAAAGCGCGCGACGTTTTTGCGTTCTTCATCACCTCCGGCAAGGTGAATGCGCCGAACGGTGCGCGCGAGTTGCAGAAGCGCACCCAGCCGCGGGCCTGACTATCCGGCCTTGTGCGGCGACGGCGACGCGCGCAAGCGGTCGAGCAGGCGCGGGCCGAGCACCGTCAGGATGAGGCCGCAGACGACGAGGACCGCGCCGGCGAGACGTTGAGGCCCAAAACTCTCGCCGAGCGCCAGGGCCGAAAAGCTCATGCCGAACACCGGCACGAGCAGGGAAAACGGGGCAACCGTTGCAACGCCGTGTTTGCGGATCATCAGACCCCACACGCCGAAGCCGAAGATCGTGGCGATGTAGGCGATATAGGCCACTGCGCCGACGCCCTGCCAGGTGAGCGCCTGGAGGGCGGCGATGTCCCTGTCCAGCCCTTCCGTTGCCAGCGAGATGATCGCCAGCGGGATCGGCGGCACGAGGCTCACCCAGACCATCAACGCCAGCATGTCGACATTGCCGGCCTTGCGCGTCAGCATATTGGAAAAGGCCCAGGCTAGGCCTGCGGCAATCACCAGGGCAAGACCGAGATAGGTAAAGCTTCCGTCCACCGTCGTGGCGATCACGGCCATGCCGGCAAAGGCGATGAGGATGCCGGTGATCTGCGCCGGGCGTGGGCGGGTGCCGTAGAACACGGCTGCGAGCGCGACGGTGAAGAAGGCCTGCGACTGCAGGAGAAGCGAGGCAAGGCCGGCCGACACGCCGACATCCATGCCGATGAACAGCAGGCTGAATTTCACCACGCCCAGCACAAGGCCGATGCCGAGGATGATCCGCCAGGAGACCGCCGGGCGTGGCAGGAGGAACACCAGCGGCACGGCGGCGAAGAGGAAACGCAGCGCGGAAAACAGGATCGGCGGGAAATTTTCGATGCCGACCTTGATGACGACGAAATTGAAGCCCCAGACGATGGCGACGAGCACGAGCAGCGCGATATCGATCAGGGTCATGGAACATGGTCTTCCGCTTTGGAGCTGTGGGGCAAGAGCGTTTCGGATTACAGCTCGCGCCTCTACTGAATTTGCTTAACGGGGAATATCCGTCGCTCAAAGTCATTAGATTTGATCGAAGCTATTCAGAGCGTTGATACGCGCGCCTGCGGCGTGCAGGCCACTTCACTTGACGTCAATGCAATGCCTAGATTTGGCTTAGGCCACCCAGGGCGTTGACGAGATCCTCCGCCGTCAGCCCTTCGCCTGCTGTTCGCCCTGCCTCACCATGACGCCAGACAGCGCTGGCGGCGGCTTCGAAGGCGGGCATGCCCTGGGTCAGGTGGGCGCCGACGATGCCGGCGAGCACGTCTCCGGAGCCGGCCGTCGCCAGCCAGGGTGGCGCGTTGTCGTTGACGAGGGCGCGGCCGTCCGGTGCGGCGATCACCGTATCAGCACCCTTTAGGATGATGGCAGCATTGCTGCGGGCGGCGGCCCTTTGCGCACGCTCGATCTTCGAAAGGCTTTTGTCGGCGGCAAGATCGGGGAAAAGTCGGGCGAATTCGCCGTCATGCGGCGTCAAGACCAGCCGTGTGCCGGAGGCGGCGAAGAGCTGGAAGAGCGAAACGGGATCGTCGCGGAACGCGGTGATGCCATCGGCGTCGAGAACGAGCTGGCGACCGCTTTCGGCGAGACGGCGGACATAGTGCTTTGCCTTCTCGATGTCTCCGAAGCCTGGGCCAAGCACGAAGGTTTTCAGCCGCTCGTCAGCCAACAAGGCCGCAAGGTCATCCTCGCTATCAAGGGGCCTCAGCATGACGCTCGTCACCTGGGCCGCATTGGTGGAAAGCGCGTCGCTTGGCGACAGCAGCGTAACGAGGCCGGCGCCGGCGCGCAGGCCGGCCATGGCGGAAAGTCGTGCAGCCCCCGTGGCCGTCGCCCCGCCGGAGAAGACGGCGAGATGGCCGCGCACATACTTGTGGGTTGCTCCCGTCTCGGTTGGAAAGGCTACCCGCCAGAGGGCGGGCGTGTTCACCCGGCTGTGGCCGGCATGCCGGGCGAGGACGCGGCCGGGAATGCCGATATCGAAGACCTCCACCTCGCCGGCCAGCGTCCGGCCGGGCAGCAGCACATGGCCGGGCTTGCGGCACATGAACGTGACGGTCGCCACCGCCTCGAAGGCCTGCCCTCGCACCTGCCCGGTGCGGCCGTCGATGCCGGAGGGCAGGTCCACGGCGAGGACGGGCAGCACGTTTTTGCGCACGGCCTCGATGGTGCGGATGACCGCGTCGGGCAGATCGCGCGACAGGCCCGCGCCGAACAGCGCATCGATGACGACATCGCCAGTAAGGGGTGCGTAATCGGCAAGGGGAAGGACCGCAGCGCTGAAACGGGCAAAAGCTTCCGCCGCATCGCCTTTCAGCGCCGCCGGATCGCCGAAAGCGTAGACGGCGATGGCGGCTCCGGCTTCCTGCAAGGCGCGCGCAGCGACATAGCCATCGCCGCCATTGTTGCCCGGCCCGCACAGCACGGCAAAGCGCAAGGCGCCCGGGAAGCGGCGAAGGGCGGCGGCGGCAACCGCCTGCCCTGCCCGCTCCATCAGGCCATAGCTCGAAAGGCCCGACGCGGCGGCGTCGCGGTCGATGCGGCCCATGTCGTCGGGCGTGAGGATCAGCGTATCGATTTCTCTGTGCATGCCCCACCATGCCCGCAAAGCCATGGGGCAGACAAGTGCAATGCCGGCGGCGAAGAAGTTCGCCTTCTTTTTATGCATTTGCATAATCGGCATGCTCTGGTTTGCAGCTTTTGGCGCCACCCTTTCGTACGGTAATCTGGGGGAGCGGCCACCGGGCATAGAAAGTGACAATTTTTAGGCAGATTCCGCTGGCCCTTTTTTCAGGAAAGCCCCATCATCCCCGGCGTGAGGACGAACGTTGTGGTGAAAGAGACGGGTTTTCCCTAATCTGGAACATATAGCGACTAGACTTGGCATGTTATGTGCATTTGAAGTGAGCAGCGGGCGAAATCCTGCGCAAACGGGAGAAGCGGAGAGACATTTTCTCATGAAAAAGATCGAAGCGATCATCAAGCCCTTCAAGCTCGATGAGGTGAAGGAGGCTCTTCAGGAAGTTGGCCTGCAGGGTATCACGGTCACCGAGGCGAAGGGATTTGGACGCCAGAAGGGGCACACGGAGCTTTACCGTGGTGCCGAATACGTTGTCGACTTTCTGCCCAAGGTGAAGGTCGAGGTCGTGCTGGCGGACGAGAATGCGGAGGCCGTCATCGAGGCGATCCGCAACGCGGCCCAGACCGGCCGCATCGGCGATGGCAAGATCTTTGTCTCCAACGTCGAAGAAGTCATCCGCATCCGCACCGGTGAAACCGGCGTCGACGCCATCTAATCCGCCCGGCCGTTCGGCCGAGGCTTCCACCTCGTCATCTCACACAGGGACTGCAAAACATGACGACTGCCAATGATATCCTCAAGCAAATCAAGGAAGATGATGTAAAGTTCGTCGATCTGCGCTTCACCGACCCGCGCGGCAAGATGCACCACGTCACGATGGACGTCGGCATCGTCGATGAAGACATGTTCGCGGATGGCGTCATGTTCGACGGTTCCTCGATCGGCGGCTGGAAGGCGATCAACGAGTCCGACATGGTGCTGATGCCCGATCCGGCGACGGTCCACGTCGATCCGTTCTTCGCGCAGTCGACGCTCGTCATCATGTGCGACATTCTCGACCCGGTCTCGGGCGAATCCTACAACCGCGACCCGCGCGGCACCGCCAAGAAGGCCGAAGCCTACCTCAAGGCATCCGGCATCGGCGACACGGTCTATGCCGGCCCGGAGCCGGAGTTCTTCGTCTTCGACGACGTGAAGTACAAGGCCGACCCGTACAACACGGGCTTCAAGCTCGATTCGTCCGAACTGCCGTCCAACGACGACACCGACTACGAGACCGGCAACCTCGGCCATCGTCCGCGCGTCAAGGGTGGCTACTTCCCGGTTCCGCCGGTCGACTCGTGCCAGGACATGCGCTCGGAAATGCTGACCGTGCTGACCGAGATGGGCGTCACCGTCGAAAAGCAGCACCACGAAGTGGCGGCTGCCCAGCACGAACTCGGCGTCAAGTTCGACACGCTCGTGCGCAGCGCCGACAAGGTGCAGATCTACAAGTACGTCGTGCACCAGGTTGCCAATGCCTATGGCAAGACGGCAACCTTCATGCCGAAGCCGATCTTCGGTGACAACGGCTCGGGCATGCACGTCCACCTGTCGATCTGGAAGGACTCGAAGCCGACCTTCGCCGGCGACGAATATGCCGGCCTGTCGGAAAGCTGCCTCTACTTCATCGGCGGCATCATCAAGCACGCCAAGTCGATCAACGCCTTCACCAACCCGACGACGAACTCCTACAAGCGTCTCGTCCCGGGTTATGAAGCACCGGTTCTGCTGGCCTATTCGGCCCGCAACCGCTCGGCATCGTGCCGCATTCCGTTCGGCACGGGCCCGAAGTCCAAGCGCGTCGAAATCCGCTTCCCTGACCCGCTCGGCAACCCCTATCTCGGCTTTGCATCCATGCTGATGGCTGGCCTCGACGGCATCAAGAACAAGATCCATCCCGGCAAAGCCATGGACAAGGATCTCTACGACCTGCCGCCGAAGGAACTCAAGAAGATCCCGACCGTCTGCGGCTCGTTGCGCGAAGCCCTCGAAAGCCTCGACAAGGATCGCAAGTTCCTGACCGCCGGCGGCGTGTTCGACGACGACCAGATCGATTCCTACATCGAGCTGAAGATGGTGGAAGTCATGCGTTACGAAATGACCCCGCACCCGGTCGAGTTCGACATGTACTACTCCGCCTGATCGGCGCTCCCGTCTTCGGACGGGAAAACCTTCAGACGAAAAACCCGGCCAGTGGCCGGGTTTTTTGTTGTCGTTTTTCAGGATGTTATTGCTGGAGCCGCTGCTTCAGGAGGTTCAGGTATTCCTCGTTGGAATCATCCGCAGCGCCGTCGGTGGCGTTGCCGGCGGCCGGCTTGCAGGCGGGCTTGTAGTCCATCGCCATGCCGGCCTTCACGCAGACCCCGACCTGCCAGCCCGGCGGCAGTGCCGTCAGGTCCACGGTCTTCCACTTCGGGTGGCCGGTTGCCCTGAGTTTGTCGAGGCCGGTGAGGATGAGGCTGGAGAAGTCTGAGACGGTCTTGCAACTGTCGCGGTGATAGGCGTTGCGCTTGACGTCGTAGTCATAGGTCATCATCACGGCCTTGACGGCGATGAGATCGACCGGCTGATCCTGGAAGGAATAGGTGCCGGCCTCGATGCGCGAGGGCGTGTAGGTCGCCAGCAGCGGCGCCTCGGTGATCGGCACGAGGTGGAACTTCGTCTTGTCGATCGTGTCGCCGGAAAACAGTGCGGCAGGGGCGCCCGCGACGTAGAAGAAGGCGTCGATCTCGCCAGACAGCAGTTTCGGCAGTGCCTCGTCCGGGTTGATGTCCATGCGCGCGCCGGCCTTCACCTGGAGGATGTCCATGATGAGCGTCGCGGTCAGAAACGTGCCCGAATCCTTCTTGCCGACGGCGATCTTCTTGCCGGCAAGGTCCTTCATGCTGTTGATGTCCTTGCGCGCCAGGACGTGGATTTCCTCGTTGTAGAGCGGGAACATGATGCGCACGCCCTTCACGGCCTTCTGCACCTCCGGATCGTTGGCCTCGAAGGTCTTCAGGTATTCCAGCACGTCGCTCTGCACGATGCCGAACTGCGTGTTGCGCCGGTTGCGCACGCCGACGAAATTCTCCAGCGAGCCTGCGCTTTCGACGACGTTGAGTTTCAGCCCGCATTCGGCGCCAAGGGCGGCAAGGTCGCGGCCGATCTTGATATAGGTGCCCTGCGGACCGCCGGTCATGATGTTGCGGTCGAATTCCTGCGCCAGAACCCCGCTCGCGGACAGCGCAAGGCCAAGCGCGGCCGAAAGAACAGATCGCTTCATCAAAATCTCCTTCCCAGAGGCGGCGGTTGCACCGCCAAAAAACTAGCAGTCGCTGTCGAGGTCGCGCATCAGGTTGCGCAGCGCCAGAACCGGAACGCGCTGCAATGCACTGTTGAGCGCCTTGGTCACGCATTCCCCGGAGACCAGTATGCGTTCGAGTTGCTCGCGTTGTGTGCCGCTCAGGCGGTCGAGGCCGGGCGTGTTGTCGATCGCCAGCGCAACCAGCACCGCGCTGCGCGGGTCGCGCCCCTGCGCTGGCTTTTGATTGTCGATCACCGGCTTGTTGCCGCCGCCTTCCGGTTCGCCCCGCACCGTGGCCGCACGCGCAGCACTCTCAAGCGCGCTGATGCGCGCCGTCAGCGATGCGTTGCGCGTCTTGAGTTCGGCAATCTCCTTGTCCTTGCGGGCAATCTCGTCGCGGAGCGCCGGCAGATCCGTCGTGCGGATCGTGTCCTGGGCGCGCTGCGCCTCCTCGAGTTCGCGCCGCAAGGCATCCTCTGCCGCCTGGCGGTCCTTCTCGGCGCTTTGCGAGCTGGTCTGCTGATTGCGGGCAGCGGTCAGGGCTTTTTCCAGCCGGGCGATTTCGTCCGCCCGAAGGGAGAGCTGCCGGTCGCGATCGCGAACCGCTTCCTCGGCCCGTTTCTTCAGCGCCTCGGCATCGGCCACGAGTTGCTTTGCCAGTTCCAGTTCGTTCTTGAGTTCCGGCACGACCGTCTCGGTCAGCCGGGCGTTTTCGGCCAGCGCCGCGGCGGCATCGGAGGGGCCGGCATTCTTGCGCAGGGCTTCGAGCTGGCGTTTCAGAGCGCCGTTTTCCTCGCTTGCGGCTTGCGCCTTCTGGGTGTTTTCCTCGACCTGCGCCACGCGGGCATCGAGCTCCTTGGCGAGATCGGCAATGCGCTGGTCGCGCGCTTCGATTTCGTTGGTAGGAACGGCGCCGTCCATCATGCGGAACGCGCCATAGCCGCCCGCCGCCCCCAGCGCCAGGCTGACCACGGAGGCAAACAGGATGCCGCCAATGCCGCCGCCGCTTGCCGGTCGTCCGCTACCGCTCCTGCCCCATTGATCGTTCATGCCATCCAACCCGCCTGAGACGTTGTTCTTCGAGGTACGCCGAAACGCCTGGGCGCGCAAGCGCCGCAAACCTCTGCAAGAAGAACGTATCAAGCAGCGGAACTATTGATGTTTTTGCGCAATTACCCAAATATGCAGGGAAAGGTAGGTACGCCATGAAGATGCGTGACGCAAAATTTGCAATCGGCGACGTGGTCCGCCACAAGGTTTTTCCCTTCCGTGGCGTGATCTTCGATGTCGATCCGGAATTCTCCAACACGGAAGAGTGGTGGAACGCCATTCCGGCCGAAATCCGCCCCTCGAAGGATCAGCCCTTCTACCATCTCTTCGCGGAAAACGACGAGTCGGAATATGTCGCCTATGTCTCCGAGCAGAATCTCGTTGCCGACGACAGCGACAAGCCGATCCGCCATCCGCAAGTTCGCGCCCTGATGGATGGCGAAGAAGGGCATTACCGCTGGAAGGAACAGAGTGGAATTTTCCACTAGCTGCCCGCTCGGCGTCTTTTCCCAGCAGTAATATTGGCAAGACTTTTCCTGCCGCAAACAAAAGGCGCCCCAGATGATGGGGCGCCTTTCTTATGATCCGTGCGTTGCCGCTTACTTCGGCAGCTGATCGTCCACGCCGGCGATGTAAAAATTCATGCCGAGCAGCGTGCCGTCGTCGGATACGGCGCCGGCAGCCAGCCAGTCCGAACCGTCCTGCTTCTTGATCGGGCCGGTGAAGGGGTGCAACTCGCCCGAGCGGATCTTGGCTTCCGCCTCTTCCGCCAGCTTCTTCACGTCATCCGGCATGTTGGTGTAGGGCGCCATGGTGAGAATGCCGTCCTTCAGGCCGTCCCAGACCGGTTCCGGCTTCCAGGTGCCGTCGAGAACGGCCTTGGTGCGCTTGATGTAGTAGGCGCCCCAGGTGTCGACGATGGCCGTCAGCTGCGTCTCCGGGCCGGCCTTGATCATGTCCGACGCCTGGCCGAAGGCCTTGATGCCGCGCTCGGCCGCGACCTGCATCGGTGCGGTGGTATCGGTGTGCTGCGTCAGGATGTCGACGCCCTGGTCGATTAACGCCTTGGCCGCGTCGGCTTCCTTGCCGGGGTCGAACCAGGTGTTGGCCCAGATGACCTTGACCTTGAAGTCCGGGTTGATCGACTGGGCGCCGTGAACGAAGGAGTTGATGCCCATCACGACTTCCGGGATCGGGAACGAGGCGATGTAGCCGGCAACGCCCTTTTGGGACATCTTCGCGGCAATCACGCCCTGGATGTAGCGGCCTTCATAGAAGCGCGCATTGTAGGTGCCGACATTGGCGGCCGACTTGAAGCCCGTCGCATGCTCGAACTTCACGTCCGGGAACTTTTCCGCGACCTTGATCGTGGCATCCATGAAGCCGAACGAGGTGGTGAAGACCAGCGCGCAGCCGGAGCGGGCCATGCGCTCGATCGCGCGCTCGGCATCCGGGCCTTCCGGAACGTTTTCGAGGAACGGCGTTTCGATCTTGTCGCCGAACTCCGCCTGGAGCGCCTGGCGGCCGATATCGTGCGCCTGGGTCCAGCCGCCATCGGTCTTGGAGCCGACATAGATAAAGCAGATCTTGGTTTTATCCTGGGCGCTGGCTGCGGCGGCAAAGCCGAGAACGGCGGCCGACGTGGTGAGAGCGAGAATGATTTTCTTCATTTTATCCTCTGTAGGTTAGGAGTGGTTGATTCTTCTTGTTCTTCTCACCGATCGGGCACAAACGGCTTGCCGAGCGAGGCAGGCGTGTTGATCAGCGTCATGCGCCGATTGTGTGATATCAGGATGAGTACGATAATAGTGGCGAGGTAGGGAAGAGCGGACAGGAACTGCGACGGGATGCCGATACCGAGCGCCTGAGCGTGCAACTGGCTGATCGAAACCGCGCCGAAGAGATAGCCGCCCGCCAGCAGCCGCCAGGGCCGCCACGAGGCGAAAACGACGAGCGCCAGCGCGATCCAGCCGCGCCCGGCCGACATGTTTTCCACCCATTGCGGCGTATAGACGAGCGACAGCTGCGCACCGGCAAGACCGGCACAGGCGCCGCCGAACATCACGGCGAGATAGCGCGTGCGGATGACATGGATGCCGAGCGCATGGGCCGAACCATGGCTGTCGCCGATGGCGCGCAGCTTCAGGCCGGCGCGGCTCTTGAACAGGAACCAGTTCACGCCGAAAACCAGCGCGATCGACAGGTAGAAGATCAGATCCTGCTTGAACAGCAGCGGTCCCAGGAACGGGATATCGGACAGCAGCGGGATCACGATCGGCTGCAGCTTGATGCCCGACATGCCGACATAGGGTTCGCCGATCTGGCCGGATACGCCCAGACCAAGAATGGTGAGCGCCAGACCCGTCGCCACTTGGTTGGCGACGAGCGTCAGCGTCAGGAAGCCGAACAGCAGCGAGAACAACGCGCCGCAGGCAATGCCGGCAAGGATGCCGATATAGGGCGAGCCCGTCGCCTGCGTTGCGGCGAAGGCGAGCACCGCCCCCATCACCATCATGCCCTCGACGCCGAGATTGAGCACGCCCGACCGTTCGGCAACGAGCTCGCCGAGCGAGGCCAGCACCAGCGGCGTCGCCGCGGTGATGACCGTGAGCAGGATCGCTTCGATGATACCCATCAGTGCGCTCCTTCGCTGGATTGGCGGAACCGCGAGAAGACCAGCCGGATCTTGTACTGGATCAGCGTGTCGCAGGAGAGCACGAAGAACAGCAGCAGGCCCTGGAAGACACGCGTGACCTTGTCGGAAACGCTCAGCGTCAACTGAACCGCCTCACCACCCACATAGGTCAACGCCAGGAACAGGCCGGCCGCAACGATGCCGAGCGGATTGAGGCGGCCAAGAAAAGCGACGATGATCGCGGTGAAGCCATAGCCGGGCGAGATGATCGGCTGCAGCTTGCCGATTGTGCCGCTGACCTCCGAAATGCCAGCAAGGCCAGCGAAAGCGCCGGAGAGCAGCATCGAGAACCAGATCATGCGCTTGGAGGAGAAGCCGGCAAAACGCCCTGCCCGCTCCGATTGGCCGAGCACGGTGATCTCGAAACCCTTCAGCGTGTAGCGCATCATGATCCACAGCCCGATGGCGGCGATGACGGCAAAGGCGAAGCCGAGATTGGCGCGGCCCGACGCGATCATTTCCGGCAGGATCGCTTCCGGCGCGAAATCCCGCGTTACCGGGAAATTATAGGCATCCGGGCTGCGCCAGGGGCCGCGCACCAGCCAGTCGAGGAAGAGCTGGGCGATATAGACCAGCATCAGGCTCGTCAGGATCTCGTTGGTGTTCATATGCGCCTTGAGGAAGGCGGGAATGCCAGCATAGAGCGCGCCGCCGATCATGCCGAAGATCAGCATCAGGGGCAGGACGAGCGACGAATGCCACTCATGGAAGACCACCGGCACGATGGCGCCCGCGATGGCGCCGGCAATGAATTGCCCCTCGGCGCCGATGTTCCAGTTGTTCGAGCGGTAGCAGATCGACAGGCCGGCGCCGATCAGGATCAGCGGCGCCGCCTTGATGGCGATCTCGTGCAGCGACCAGACGTCGAGCAGCGGTTCGATGAAGAAGCTGTAGAGCGCGGATGTCGGGCTCTTGCCGAGAAGCGCGAACATGATGCCGCCGGCAACGATGGTCAGCGCCAGCGCGATGAACGGCGACAGGATGGAGAACAGCGTCGAGGGGTTGGCGCGTTTTTCAAGTTCAATGCGCATGGGCCACCTCGCCTTCCGTCTTGCCGTACATGCCACCCATGAGCAGGCCGATCTTTTCGCGTGTCAGTTCATGAGCCGGGTAAGCATCGGAAAGCCGCCCCTCGTTGACGACGGCGATTTCGGTGGCGACTTCAAAGATTTCGTCGAGATCCTGGCTGATCACCAGCACCGCCGAACCGGATTTGGCGAGATCGACCAGCGCCTGCCGTATACGGCTTGCAGCACCGGCATCCACCCCCCAGGTCGGCTGGTTGACGATCAGCACCGCCGGTTGACGGTCGAGTTCGCGCCCGACGATGTATTTTTGCAGGTTGCCGCCTGACAGCGAGCCGGCCGCCGGGTTCTCGCCGCTCTTGCGCACGTCCATCGTTTCGGAAATGCGCTTCGAGGCGATGCGCACGACGGCCTGGCGGATGATGCCGAGCAGGCCGCCGGCCAGAAAGGTCTTCCGGTCCGACTGGCTGCGCGCCAGAACGAGGTTGTCGGAGAGCGGCAGCGCCGGCACCGCCGCATGGCCATGGCGCTCCTCCGGCACAAAGCCCGCGCCCATCAGGCGCCGCGCCGTGATGCCGAGATTGCCGGCAGCCTTGCCGCGAATGAAGACGGAGGACGCGTCCGCCGCCGGATACTCGCCGGAAAGCGTATCGAAAAGCTCGCCCTGGCCGTTGCCGGCGACGCCGGCGATGGCCAGAACCTCGCCGCCCCGCACCTTGAGACAGACGTTCTTCAGCGTAACGGCAAAGGGCGTGCGCGCCGGCACGCTGAGATGCCGGGCTTCGAGCAGAACCTCGCCCTTGGTATTGGTGCCGGCCGCCGTCACCGAGGCGACGTCGCTGCCGACCATCATGCGGGCCAGCGAGGCGGGGGTTTCCTGGCGCGGATCACAGGCGCCGGTCACCTTACCGTGGCGCAGCACCGTCGCGCGGTCGCAGATGCGCTGCACCTCTTCCAGTCTGTGGCTGATATAGAGCACCGAGCGCCCCTCGGCCTTCAGCTTGGCAAGCGTCTCGAACAGCCGGTCGGCCTCCTGCGGCGTCAGCACGGAGGTCGGCTCGTCGAGGATGATCAGTTCCGGGTTCTGCAACAGCGCCCGCACGATCTCGATGCGCTGGCGCTCGCCGACCGAGAGATCGGCGACATGGGCCTTCGGATCGAGCGGCAGGCCGTAGAGATGCGACAGGCGCGAGGCTTCTTCCGCCACCTTGGACAGCGAAATGCCGGGGCTGAGCGACAGCGCGATATTCTCCGCGACCGTCAGCGCCTCGAACAGCGAAAAGTGCTGGAAAACCATGCCGATGCCGAGGCGGCGCGCAGCACCGGGGCTTGGTATGCGGACGGGTTCGCCCTTCCACAGGATATCGCCGCTGGTCGGCGCCAGGACGCCAAAAAGCATTTTGACGAGGGTGGATTTGCCCGCACCGTTTTCGCCCAGCAGGGCGTGGACTTCTCCGGGCTGAATCTCTAGGTCGATGCCGTTACATGCGGCAAACGACCCGAATAGTTTTGTCAGGCTGCGGACAGCCAGCAATGAACTGCCCCTGCCCCCGGACGCTCCAACGGCTGACACTCTGCCCCTCTTTCTTACAATCTCAGCCCTTGCCGCCCGTTCGGGTCGTGTCAGGGAATGAGCAATGTCGTTCCACTCGTTTTTCTTGCTTCCAGATCCGTGTGCGCTCGGCCGGCTTCGGCCAACGGATAAGTCTGATGAATATTGATACGCACTTTGTTGCTTTGCACAATATCAAAGAGCGAGTTTGCACAAGCATCGAGTGCGGCGCGTGTCGCAATGTAAGCGAAGAGCGTCGGCCGCGTCGCGTAGAGCGAACCCTTCTGCGCAAGCAGGCCCATATTGAACGCATCGACCGGGCCGGAGGAGTTGCCGAAACTCACGAACAGGCCGCGGGGCTTCAGGCAATCCAGCGATTTCGGGAACGTATCCTTGCCGACGGAATCATAGACGACATCGACGCCCGCACCGTCCGTCAACTCACGCACCCGCGCAGAAAAATCTTCCGTGCCGTAGTTGATGACATGGTCGTAGCCGTGCGCCAGCGCCAGATCGATCTTGGCCTGCGAACCGGCCGTCCCGATCACCGTTGCGCCGAGCGCCTTGGCCCACTGCCCGGCAATGAGGCCGACGCCACCTGCCGCCGCATGGAACAGCAGCACGGTGCCCGGCTTCACCTGATAGGTCTGCAGCAGCAGGTATTGCGCCGTCATGCCCTTCAGCATCATCGCCGCCGCCGTTTCGAGCGAAATGCCGTCCGGCACCTTCACCAGATGTTTCGTCCCGACGTTTCGCTCGGCCGCATAGGCGCCATCCGCCGAGGCATAGGCCACGCGGTCGCCGATGGCAAAATCCGTGACACCCTCGCCAAGTGCTGTGATCGTGCCCGCACCTTCCTTGCCCGGAATGAACGGCGTCTCCGCCTTGTAAAGGCCGGTGCGGAAATAGACGTCAATGAAATTGAGCCCGACCGCGGCCTGCTTGATCTGCACTTCGCCCGGCCCTGGAGCGTCGAGCGCAACGTCCTCGAGCTTCAGCACGTCGGGGCCGCCGAGACTGCGGATAACGATCGCTTTGGTCATGCTCTTCTCCCGATTGTTTTGTTACCGGCCGAGGCTCGGAATCGCCTGCAGCACGGCGCCGATGACATAGAGGTAGAGGCCCGTGCCCACGACACCCCAGACGACCCAGGCCGGCGTGTCGAAATGCAGGAGAAGCGCATAGCCGCTGAGCAGCGACCACAGGAAGAAGACGGCGAGATTGATGGCCCGCAGCCGCTGGACCCGCACGGGGTGCAGGAAATTGATCGGCATGAAGGTGAGGAAGACGGAAACGAAGACGATGATCGATGCCGTCAGTTCGCTCGCCTGGATGACGAAAAGCGTGAACACCACCATGTTCCAGACGACCGGGAAGCCGGAGAAGAAATATTCATCCGTCTTCATGCCCATGTCGGCATAGTAGATCGCACTCGACACGACGATGGCACCCGCCGCCACGAAGGACCAGGGCTCGCCGATCATGCCGCTCTGGTAGAGCGCGAAGGCCGGCAGCAACACGTAGGTCACGTAGTCGATCACATTGTCCAGTGTATCGCCGGACCAGTTCGGCAGCACTTCCTTGACGCGCACCTTGCGGGCGATCGGCCCGTCGATACCGTCGACGAGCAGCGCCAGGCCAAGCCACCAGAACATATCGACGAAACGATGCTCGGCGGCTGCGACCACGCCCAGAAAGGCAAGGAACGAACCGGATGCCGTCAGGATATGGACGGAAAAGGCGCGAATTTCCGCGTAGGGCACGCGCTTGTAGTTGAAAAACTTCATTGCCGTTCGCAGTCCATCCCTTGGGGCATTTCTTCGGCCGCACTAGGCCGAGCACGCCCTCTTGCGCGGTCACTGCCGGTAATATGCATTGATTGCCCGTCATCGCCAGTGAAAAACCGGCGCTTTTCGGGCGACTTTCTGCCCTGCGCCGATTCACCCCATGGAAATTGCCTCTTTGCCGGCCTACCTTTGCCGAAGTACAAGCACCCAAATCTGTGGGTAACACTTTGATATTTCGGAGATCGGTCATGAGACAGTTCGATATCGCGATTGTCGGCGCCGGCCTGGCCGGCAGCCTGGCAGCTCTGGCGCTTTCCGATTCGGGCCGCAGCATCGCGCTGATCGCCCCGCCCACGCGCACCACGGACGGCCGGACGACAGCGCTCATGGATCAGTCCATCGCGTTCCTGAAGACACTTGGCTTGTGGGACGACATCGCGCGCCATGCCGCCGCGCTGGAAACCATGCAGATCCTCGACGGCACGTCGCGCCTGCTGCGCGCGCCGCCGGTCGCTTTCCGCGCCAGCGAGGTCGACCTGCCCGCGTTCGGCTACAACATCCCGAATGCGCCATTCCTCGACATTCTCGATGCGCGCATCGCCGCCGACAGCAACATCGTGCGCCTGGAGGAGGGCGTCACCGCCGCCAACAGCTTCGAAAGCGGCGTCGAGCTGGCGCTCGACAGCGGCGGACGCGTGACCGCCGCCCTCGTCGTCGGCGCGGATGGCAGGAAATCGCGCATCCGCGACGGCGCCGGGATCAGCGTGCGCGCCTGGTCCTATCCGCAATCCGCCCTCGTGCTCAATTTTGCGCATGAGCGCCCGCATGGCAATGTCTCGACGGAGTTCCACACGGAAAGCGGCCCCTTCACGCAGGTTCCCCTGCCCGGCAGCCGCTCCAGCCTCGTCTGGGTGCTGCCACCGAAAGAGGCGAACCGCCTGCGCGAGCTCTCCGTCGCCGATCTCAGCCGCGCCGTCGAAGAGCGTATGCAATCCATGCTCGGCAAGGTCACGGTGGAAGGCAGCGCCCAGAGTTTTCCGCTTTCCGGCATGACCGCCAATCACTTTGGCAAGGGCCGTTTTGTGCTGGTCGGCGAGGCTGCGCACGCGTTCCCGCCGATCGGCGCCCAGGGCCTCAATCTCAGCCTGCGTGATATCATGGCGCTGAAAGATCTTATCCGGATTGATGAGCCGGCAAACTATGGTGGCGTGGGTGATCGATTTGACCGCAAGCGGCAGGCCGATATCCGCTCCCGCACGGTCAGTGTCGAGCTGCTGAACCGGTCGCTGCTTTCCGATTTCCTGCCCGTGCAGTTCCTGCGCTCCGCCGGCCTGCATCTGCTCTCAGCGCTTGGACCGTTGCGCAGCATCGTCATGCGCGAGGGCATCGAACCGCTCGGCTCGCTGAAGGCCTTTCGCGAAAACCTACGGGAACGGGTCGCCCGCAAGCAGGCCTGACTTGATGAGATAGAGCAGGATCGTCACCGTGGCGACGGACAGCACGGTGGTGATAAGAATGGTCGCCGACGCCCGTTCCTGCCAAACACCATATTGCTGGCCGATGACAAAGACGTTCGTCGCCGTCGGCAACGCTGCCAGAAGCACGGCTGTGAACACCCAGACAGGATCGAAATTGCCGGCAAAGCCGAGCACCAGATACATTGTCACCGGCAGCAGCAGCAATTTCGCCGGCACGATATAGCCGATCTCCACCGGCACCCTCTTCAACGGGCGTAGCGCCAGCGTAACGCCCATGGCAAAGAGCGCGCAGGGCGCTGCGGCCTGCGCCAGGTAGTCGATCAGCCGCTGCAACGGTGCCGGCGCCTCGAACCCGGTAAAGGCCGCGACGAACCCGGCCGCCGTCGCGATGATGAACGGGTGCGTGACGATCTTGCGCAGCACCCCGCCGGCGATCTGGAGCGCAGGCTGTTTCTCCCCGCCGGCAACCGCCATCAGCGCTGGTGCTACCATGAAATGCAGCATGTTCTCGAAGCAGAAAACCAGCGCCACCGGCACGGCCGCCGGTTCGCCAAAGGCGAGCAGCGCCAGCCCCGGCCCCATGTAACCGATATTGCCATAAGCAGCGGCGAGCCCCTGGATCGTCGCCTCACCGATCGTCGCGCGGCGCAGCCAGAGGCCGACAGCGAAGATTAGTCCGAAAACGAAATAGGTCGCGCTGATATTGGCGACGATGAAATCGACGCGCGTCAGCTGCTCGATCGGCGTTTTCGCGACCAGCTTGAAGAACAGCGCCGGCAGCGCGATGTAGATGATGAAGGTGTTGAGCCAGCCAAGCGCTTCGACCGGCTGCTTGGTGATTCGGGCGACCACATAGCCCAGAAGAATCATGCCGAAGAACGGCAGGACGAGTCCGACAATGTCCCCCATGGGCCGAGACGCCCTCCCGCTTGCCGAGGATGATATCCCCGACTAGCCGATTTGCGAGAGAATGGGAAACGTTTGCTGGAACCAGATGGCGACCGTGCTGATATAGCCGAAGATGAAGGCGAGGCCCGTCAGAATAAGCAGCACGCCCATGACCTTCTCCACCGTACCGAGATGCCGGCGAAAGCGCAGGAGAAAGCGCATGAAGGCGCCGGAAAACCCGGCCGCGATCCAGAACGGCACGGCAAGGCCGAGCGAATAGACGGCAAGCAGCATCGCCCCGTCGCTCACCGTTTCCCGCGCGGCCGCAACGCCGAGGATCGTCCCGAGGACCGGACCGATGCAGGGCGTCCAGCCAAAGGCGAAGGCAAGCCCCATGACATAGGCGCCAGAAGCCGTCGCTGGCTTGCCGCCGCTCTGGAACCGCGCCTCGCGCGCAAAAAGCCCTATACGCAGCAATCCCAGAAAATGTAGGCCCATCAGGATGATAATGACGCCGCCGATCTGCGCCAGGATGTCGAGATGCCGGCGCAGCACCATGCCGATCGTCGAAGCCCCGGCGCCCAACGCCACGAAAACCGTGGCAAAGCCCAGGGTAAAGAAGAACGCGGCCAGCAGCACCGCCCCGCGCGTATCCCGCCGAACCGCGACCGCCTCGTTGCCGCGGAACTGATCCACGGAAATGCCCGCCATATAACAGAGATAGGGTGGCACCAGCGGCAGCACGCAGGGCGACAGAAACGACAGCGCTCCGGCAAGCAGCGCACTTAGAAGAGAAATATCGGCAATCGACACTGGCTACTCCGCGACGGCGGGAAAGCGGTTCGGGCTCGAAAACGCTCCGTCCGCTCCTTCATTTGCGCTTCCTAGTATCGGCCGAAGCCCTCTCCTGCCAATCACCTTTTGGAGAACGCGGCAAAATGCAGCAAAAGCTGTTTTTCATCGCATTTTCCGGGTTGACCCGGCAAACCCTCCTGCCTATGTTCCGCGCACTTCCGCGGGGCTCTTCGCACCGCCTGGGAGCGTGTAGCTCAGCCGGTAGAGCAACTGACTTTTAATCAGTAGGTCCAGGGTTCGAATCCCTGCGCGCTCACCATTTAAGTATCTGATATTGCCTACTAAAACGGCGCTCAATTCGTTCGCGTCCTATGCGTTGCGATGTGCGTGTCGCCACCCGGTCGCCACGAGGTAGGACTGATGACGCCGAACGCGACGGGGAAGTTTCTGGGACACTGCAGACTTTGCGGCGAGGCACGAAAGCTGTGCAAGGCTTACCTGCTACCAAATGCCTTGAGGAAAGTTGTTGTGGACTTTCCGGCAGACAAATCAATGCAGGCCGTCCATACGGATCTGAGGAGGACCTATCCAGTTCAAACTTTGCGGTTTGACGCGAATATTCTATGTGCAAAATGCGATGCAGAACTCGGCCCTTTTGATAGAGACTTCGCTGACATCTTGAAGGAATGGGTTTTTCACCCAGCCCGACGGCACGCCTTTTGGCCTTGGGGGATCGACACGTACTGCCATCTCAACGGTACACCAGAGCACCTTTTTCATGGAGCTTTGACATCGTTACTCAGGTTCTCTTACTCCCAACAATTTCCAGCGATAGATCTGGGGTGTGACAGCGCGCAAGCGATCGCTCGACTCATCAGGGGACGCACGCCCCTTCATTCATCCTCACATTCCTTCGAAATGCGACTGATCGGTTCATTCGCCTACGTTGGCAACGGTGTAGACCTAACCCGCGTGATGCCCAACGGCCCGATGCTAATCAGCCTTGAATCAGGGCCGCTGTACTTGTTTGAGATGTTCGGGTTGTCGATCTTCCTGAAGCTTGAGGATTCACAATGGCCCACTGAGTTAAGGTCTTTGCCTTCGCCACTCGAGAACTGGGGAGCCATCAAAATCCCCCTTGTCCCCTTCTTAGGTTCATTCATGTCTCGATTTCTAAACGATCTATCTCACACTCATTTTGGTGCGAGGGCGTTCCCAGTTATGGAGGGCACACAGACTTAGGCCCAATGCCGACGTCGATATCCGCAGGGAACGACGCCTGCAGAAGAACCGTCGACTGATGAGGTGGACGGTCGCGGCACAAGTCCTCAATAGGGTTTGGGATTCCTAGTGACCGATCCCCTCTCCAAACTCCCGCTGTTCGCCACCGACCACGAAATTGCCATCGCCGTCGTCGGCAAGGAGCGCGCTTCAATGTACATGAAGGCGGTCATACCCGTGCTTGAGCGCCAAGGCTTCCCGAAGATGGACCGCTGCACGACGGCCGGCCGGTCGCGCCCGAGCGGTGGGCACCAGCGAGGATGGTCCGCCCCTGACGCCCTGTGGCGGTCGATGGTCAGGATGATTGCAGTGGCCATGGCAACGCGCTCGCTGTCACCCTCACAGACGATATAGAGGCGCATGCCCGTCATTCGACCGCCTCAACTGCGATTAGGTCGAAGAGGCCCGGTCACTCGCCACCTCCGGCCGGAAGCTCGGCATAGTAACAACCGTCCCGAAAGCAATCAGGGTCCAGCTCGTTAGCGATGACGCGCCTGGCACTCCTCGCGTGATATCGGTGTGACAGCCTATCGCAAGATCGCAGGCTTCAAGCCGGTGATATCGACCCTTGTTGCCCCGCCGCGGCAGTTGGGCTCGGAAAACATCAAGCGCGACCACCTAGTCCGTTTCTGTCATCTGCGTCAGCATCGCCGATCACATATGAAACCTGCAGATCTTCACACATAATTTGAGAGCGCAGAAAATAAACCTGCAGAAAATCTCCACACTTCGAAACAAATTCACTTCGGAATGCCAGATCTCGCCTCTACAAGGTCAGATGATACAACATATTTACTACCATCAAAACCAGAAGACGCCGAGCATTCCGCTCTTGCCGTAAATATAAATTCCTTGCTATCTTCGTTGAAGATTAATTTTTCTTCCACTATTTCATAATAGTATACCCCTGCATAGCTAGGGGATTTTCTATTAAGGAAAAACTGCTGCTGCGCTTTTTCTGCGTTCGGCCAGTGCCACTCATTACTTCCATCGCCTATTGCGACACGGCAAACCAAATCATCTTTTCCAGTTTTGAATGCCTGAACTTCTAATCCGATTACCACCGCATCCCGAACACGCCTTATGGTCACTCCATCCACGCTTACGTAGATCCGTGGGATTTCACCGGAAATAATGCTTATGCCAGAGGCTATGTCCGGACGCGACAAAATGAAACAGGCGCCAATTGAAAGCGCGATGGCGCTGCCAACCCAGCGCCCTATATCCCCGATCCAGTTGGGAGGCCTGGCCAATAGCGTGTTATGAATGCCTCCGAGTATGGATAAGTGCCAAGCAGGGAAGAGGGCTAGGCCAAAAATAAGACTTGTATAATCAAAGCGCAAAGCGAACGGTACAGCGGCAGTTATGAAACATAGGCCTACCGATATCGGAA
Organism: Shinella sp.; assembly: GCF_052438155.1. Classification (NCBI taxonomy): domain Bacteria; kingdom Pseudomonadati; phylum Pseudomonadota; class Alphaproteobacteria; order Hyphomicrobiales; family Rhizobiaceae; genus Shinella; species Shinella sp. The sequence goes on from NZ_JBQVPI010000015.1 coordinate 148,941, forward strand.
GACAAAAACCCACAAATTTTCCTCGAGAAGCCTTGCGCCCCGAATCTGAATAATAGAATGGCAGTAGTATTCCGATTGCTCCAAGCGCACCAGCAAAGCCCGCCAAAATCCCTAGGTTAAGATTTTCTTTAAAGTGGTAATCCTTCATCCAGAACAAAAAATTAGGCGGCTCTTTTACAAAGTTTAATAAAAGACTATGCGCCACAATCCAAGCGAGAAAAACACCGATCCCAGAAGCAGCGAGATGAATGACGCGTCGCTTTTCCCGGCATATGGCAACAAGCCAGATAAATACCGATAGCGTCAAAGAGAGAGCTAACCCATTACATGCAATACCGTAGGGTTTTATTAAGATCAACCAATAATTCTCGTCGTATGGGAACAGACCCCACGGATTTTCGAGGTTACAAGCTATCCACGCGGTTATAATTCCGGAGAGCAAGCCAGCGAGTTGGGTAACCGAAGCTGTGACTTCACGCAACCGGTGATGATCTACTTGGGCATCAAATCGATCGATGGAGGAGGCAGACCACACAGCGTTTGGAAAAAGCGGTACCTTCGCTGGGTTCCCTTGTGCTTGGTCAGGCACATGAAGTTCAGGCCTTACCCCTTCTTCTTCGTATTTGCCGGAAATGTATATCTGTGTGCTCGTGACAAGTTGTTCGAGATTTAGTTTTTCCTGCCCTGTCGTTGAGCCAGCCTTTAAGCATTCAAACAATGCTTCCGAAAACATGGTGAAGCGAGCACCGCGGGGGGCGATCGAGACTCGGCTCGAAGCCGAAGAGCAAAGTACGGCAGTACCTGACCCGGGAATTGATTCTTCGATACGAAGATTAACGAGATCCGTTACCTCCGATTGATGAGGAAGAACCGACGCAGCTGCAAAACAGCAATCGAGAATTAGGTAGCGTCTTACACTAGCGGCATATCGCTTCAGGCTACTTGAGAAATCGACATAGCGAATGCTTGTCGCCCCTTCAGAACCGGCTCTGGTTCGTCTAGTTGCGAGAAAATACGATTGATCTGACCGAGTAAACCCCCCGTGGCCACTGTAGAAGACAAAAAGGTTCGAGACAGGTCCTTTGGGGCCTTTTCCCGAATTTATTCGATCGGTAATCCAGTCTTCGATTTTCTCAAGTTGATCAGATGGCGCCGCTGGGTTGTCAAACAGGTCTAGGACGTCTTCTTGATGGATACCGAGTGTTTTAGTGGTGTACTTCTTAAATTCCGATGCAGAATTTTGGCATTGTGGCAGCCGCCCCAACTTAGGGGCGGCGGGGCACTCAGAAACACCCAATATGATTGCGACGGACCGCTCAGGGGCGGCCATCGACTAAACTACTTCTTTTAGAAAATGCTTCTGCGATCTTTGATGCATCGGCGCTGTCCAGGCCGCGAGCGACTACCTTCCCGTTTTCCGAGATGGTAATCATGGCGCCGGAGTTTCGATGAAGAAAATCGGCGATTGCTTTCGCGACGATAATGGCGACCGGGGTGCCGAGGACTAGGACAAGCGTAGATCCGAAGTCTTGAGCTTCTTCGTTTTCTCTAGTCGTCTGGATATCTATGTCGGCATCAACTTCCGCAATGTAGTCCTGGAGACTCTGAGCGAGCAATGTCCGCTCTGCGGCGCTGCCCTCATCAAATTGAATCTGATAAGTTTTTTTCTCATCCTGCAATTGATTTGCGGTCGCCATGTGTTTCTCCAACGTTTCGTAGCAATGATTGCACAATCGATAACGCTAATCTAGTGCGACTAGTTTCGATATCGTTCTATTGTCTTCAGATTTCATGCGCTTGCGGCGCCACGCGTTACCTAGGCAGTGTGGGCGGATTTCAGAGAGTTTAGTCTTGATCAAATCCATCAACACTGCCTAATGAAAATTCCGGCTTTTCACTTTGAGTCGATCAATTCGCAAATCGGGTATGTAAATATCGCGCGCAGGCGGGGCTGCAGGTTTCCTCTCACGAGAGTCAGGCGCCCCATTTCCGTGCGCGAATTCGTCCCATCGTCCATGAGGAAGAGGAAACCGCTCGTCCCGCTCGCCCAGCCGGCCGAGATCGTCGGACAAATCGAACAGCCGTTATGCGACGAGGTGCACGACGTCCCCTTCCCTTTGAATCTTGCCGTTGATGGCCACCATTGACGCCGACAACACCAACCGGCGCTGTCGCTCGAAGACCTTTGGCCAGATAACGGCGTTGATGATGCCGGTCTCGTCTTCCAGTGTCATGAACATGACGCCCTTGGCCGAGCCGGACGATCGCGACCTGGATGACGAGATCGTAGAAGGTCTGGGGCTTCAGACGCGGCAGCATCGACATCTGCGCGCGGCTTTCGATCTGGAAGGTGCCGAGCGTATCGGCCTTGCGGATCATCGCATAGGTCCGGTGGTCTTCCGACGGAATGGTGGCGAGATCCCAGACCTCACCCTTATGCTCCGCCATCAGCGCGAGGGCCTTGGCTATCCAGGTCAGCATGCCAAGCGCCAGCACATCCACCTTCATGAACTTCAGCGCCTCGATGTCGTCCTTGTCCCATTCGATGACCTGGCGGTCATCCATGCGCGCGGGTTCGATCGGCACAAGATCGTCGAGCCGATCCTGGGTCAGAACGAAGCCACCCGGGTGCTGACCGAGATGGCGCGGCGCACCCATCAGCTGCTGCGCCAGTTCCAAGGTCAGCTTCAGGCGATAGTCCGCCGTGTTGAGATTGTTCTCCTTCAACTGGCGCTCGGAGACGCCTTCAGACCAGCCCCAGACGCCCGATGACAGCTGACCGATCATGTCCTCCGGCAGACCGAGCGCCTTCCCGACGTCGCGCAGCGCGCCCTTGGCGCGGTAGCGGGTGACGGTCGCGCACAAAGCCGACCTGCTTCGACCATAGGTCTCGTAGATCCACTGGATCACTTCCTCGCGCCGTTCATGCTCGAAGTCGACGTCGATATCCGGCGGCTCATCGCGCTCCTGGGAGATGAAACGCTCGAACAGCAGGTCGTTAGTCTCCGGATCGATGGAGGTTACGCCGAGGCAATAGCAGACGGCCGAGTTCGCGGCCGAGCCCCGACCCTGGCAGATAATGCCTTTCGACCGCGCGAAACGCACGATGGAATAGACTGTCAGGAAATAGGGCGCGTAGTTCATCGCCCGGATCAGCGCCAACTCATCGTTCAGGGATTTGCGGACCTTGTCCGGTACACCCTCGGGATAGCGGTTAGCAGCCCCCTCCCTGGTGAACTTGACCAGTGATTGCTGCGGATCGAGGCCAGGTTCGATTGCTTCCTCCGGATATTGGTATTGCAGCTCCGCAAGATCGAACCTGCAGCGCTCGACGATCTCCCGCGTGCGGGCGAGAGCTTCTGGATACTCGCTAAAGAGCCGGTACATTTCCTCCGGCGCTTTGAGATAACGGTCAGCGTGGCGTTCTCGGTCAAAGCCGACATCATCGATGGTGGTGTGGGTGCGAATGCAGGTCACGACATCCTGCAGCTGCCGGCGGCCGGGCTCATGGAAGAGCACGTCGTTGGTGACGACGGTCCTCACCTTGAACCGGGCGGCCATCGCAGCGATGTCATGCAGGCGCACGCGGTCATTGGGCCGACGCAGCAGGCTGAGGCTGACATAGGCGCGGTCTCTGAACAATTCGGCCATCTTGCGAAGCTGCACGCTGCAAGCCTCGTCGGCCTCATCCGGCACCAAGACACCGATCATGCCCCCGGCATGCTCGGTGAGGTCGGCGAAATCGATCAGACAGTTTCCCTTGCCGCCTCGGCTCTTTCCGAGCGACAGCAGCCGTGTCAGTCGCGAATAGGCCGGCCGATCCATCGGATAGACGAGGATCGACATGTCGTCCGTCAAATCGAGGCGGCAGCCGATCACCAGCCGGACGCCGGTGGCCTTTGCTGCTTCCCATGCCCGCACGATGCCCGCGAGGCTGTTGCGGTCAACCATGCCGAGCGTATTGATGCCGAGTGCCGCCGCTGTCGCGAACAGTTCATCGGCGCTGGACGCGCCGCGCAGGAACGAGAAATGCGTCGTCACCTGAAGCTCGGCGTACCGCATCACCCGAACACCCCATGCAGGAACCAGAGGTGCGAGCCGGTTTCCGGCTCGACGCCATCGCCGGCGCGATAGACCCAGTAGCGTTCGCCAAGCTCATCCTCCACGGTGAAGTAGTCGCGCACCGCCTGGAACTCACGTGGTCGCCGCCGCCACTCCCCGAAAATGCGTTCAGGCCCGTCGGCGCGCACAACCTTTCGGCGCTTGCCACGCCAGGTGAAGACGGCCGGCGGCTGGTCGGGCAGCAGCGCGATGACCTCGATGCGTTCCGGATTTGCAAGGAGCCGCGTGGGCCGCGGCCATTTGGCAGCCCAGGCCTCGCCAATGTCAGGTGCCGTCGCCGCAATTCGCCTGATCGAACGCTCAGGCACGTCAGACGCGACGGGGGCGACCCGGAAGAGCCGGTGGCCACGATTGCCGAGAATGTCGACCAACGGGGTGATGTCGGCGATGTCCTCCTCGATGAGCGCGGACGCAACCTGCCGCTCCTCCAACGGTTCGGCAAAAACCGCGACCAACACCATCTTTTCGATACCAAAGCCCGGCTCGATGGTCTCGATGCGATCGCACAGCAGTTTCGACAAGCGCGCCGGATCGCGAACTGGTTTGGCAAGGCCCGCGCGAAGATGCTGGCGCGTGTTGTCGACGCGATGGATGACGAGGTCGCAGCGCCGGGCGCCGAGACCATCTTCCGCGAGGCGGGCCGAAAGCTGGCCGACCAGTCGGCGAACATATTTGGTGATGGTCTCTGGAGCGCCGATCGGTTCGGCGAAGTTCTTTGCGACCTCGACCAGTTCCGGCGTGCGGATTGGTTCGATCGGCTCGGCGACGCGGCCGAACATCTGGTCCAGCCTGCGCGCGGGTTCCGGCCCGAACCGCAGGGTCAGGGGCGCACGCGGCATGGCCGAGAGCTGGCCGATGGTGTCGATGCCGAGGACGCGCAGGCTCTTGATGGTCTCTGCCGGCAACCGCAATGCGATGATCGGCAAGTCGATGACCGCTTTCGCGACATCACCGAATGGCACGATGGTCGTCTCGGCCGCAAGCAGCCGAGCGAGTGCGTGCGCGGCTCCCCAGCTGTCGGCGATGGCAGCCCGCGCCGTCAGTCCATGACCACGAAAGCGATTGATGAGGCCCGACAGGAGAAGGCATTCGCCGCCCTGAAGGTGATCGGCGCCTTCCGTGTCCATGACCAGGCCATCGCCGCCATCTATCGCAACGACGGGGGTGTATTGCCGCAGCGCCCAGAGCGCCAGGCGTTCAAGTGCGGCCGCGTCCTCTCCCGGCGCCGCGTCAATCATCAGGAGATCAGCGACCATGGCCTGCGCCTTGCTGGCCGGCATACCAACACGAAGGCCAAGCTTGAGGGCTGCGGGATCAGCGGCAGAGACCCAGCGTTTCGAGCCGCTGCGGGAAATTACCACCAGCGGCTTGTCAGCCGGCAAGGCCTCCGAAGCGCGCCGTCTGATCCGGTCGACCGGCAGAAAGGGGAAGTAGACAGATACGACCCTTGGCATCGGGGGCTCCAATTTCAAACTCGGCGCACGCACCCGCCTTTACGCGCATCAGTTCTGCCAGCCAGCGTGCCCTCCCGACGCCCGCCACTGGCAATCGTTCCGACGGCAGGGTGCTGATGCGCCACCGCGTCGTCGAGGCCGTCGGCTGTCCATAGTCCGAGGCCTCGTTCTGTCGTCGCCACCGCCGGAGCACGATGCCCATGGCGCCGGTCTTCTCCGCTGCCAGCTGCAATCGCCGCGAGGCGTTCATCGGCAGGCGAACCAGTTCCCCCACCACTGCGGCAAGCCCGCCGAATGAAAGCCCCTCCTCCATCGCTGAAAGCGCCTCTTCCTCCCTGTCGCTCTCGCACCAGACCACGCGATCAGGATGGAGGCCCGCCTGCGAGATCGCGGGGAAAAATAGATCCGGGCGCGTCATGCACCAGAGGATCTTGCCGCGCGTGCGGGCAGCGATGCCCGCCACGAAGAGCGCGGCAGCTGCACCATCGACTGTCCCACATCCGCCGCCGGCGATCTCGTGCAGCGCGCCAAAGGCGAGCCCTCCGCCCGGCAGCGCCCGATCCATCTCCGGGACGGCGAACGGCAGGACGGTTCTGGCGCGCGCCGCTCCTCCTTCGAGCCGGCCGATACGCTCATGAAGGTCGGCAAGCACAGGATTGACAGCGGGCTTTGACACGGCGGAAAGGTCGCTCCTTCAGGGGTTTCCAGCAGCGGGTTAAGCTGATATGTTCCTTTTTTGTTCCTAATGCCCTATCGAGTCAATCCACCCGAAACGGCGTTCCCGACCATGATGGTCGCTTCAGGCCAGCCTCGCGGTACGATTCCGCAAGGCCGATCAAGGAGATGGGAAAGGAAAGCGGACAGGAATTTTTTCTTAGGAAAATTTGGGGCAGATGACGGCAGCCTATCTGGAAAAACTGAACGACCGCCAGCGTGAGGCGGTCGAACACGGCATTGGCTTGGCCGACGGCGCGATCGGCGGCCCGCTGCTGATCATCGCCGGTGCTGGCTCCGGAAAGACCAATACGCTGGCCCATCGCGTCGGCCATCTGATCGTCAATGGCGCAGATCCACGGCGCATCCTGCTGATGACCTTCTCGCGCCGGGCCGCTTCGGAAATGGCACGTCGCGTTCAGCGCATCTGCCGCCAGGTGTTCGGGGACAATGCCGCGGCCATGACGGACGCCATGGCCTGGGCCGGCACATTCCACGGCATCGGCGCCCGGCTCCTGCGTATGTATTCAGAGCAGATCGGCCTCAATGTCGACTTCACGATCCATGATCGCGAGGACAGCGCCGACCTGATGAACCTCGTTCGCCATGAGCTGGGTTTTTCCAAGATGGAAACCCGGTTTCCGACCAAGGGCACATGCCTTGCGATCTACTCGCGCGTCGTGAACTCCGAAAGCTCGATCAACGAGGTTCTGAAGGCCGCCTATCCCTATGTGCTGGGCTGGGAGGCGCAGTTGAAGCAGCTCTTCGCCGCCTATGTCGAGGCAAAGCAAGTCCAGAACGTGCTCGATTACGATGATCTGCTTCTCTATTGGGCGCAGGTCATGGCCGATCCGGAGCTTGCGGACGATATCGGCGGCCGCTTCGATCACGTCCTCGTCGACGAATACCAGGACACCAACCGCCTGCAGGCTTCTATCCTGATGGGCATCAAGCCCGGCGGCCGCGGGCTAACCGTGGTGGGCGACGATGCGCAATCGATCTATTCCTTCCGCGCAGCGACCGTGCGCAACATCCTCGACTTTCCGAACCAGTTCTCGCCAAAGCCCGCCGACGTCATCACGCTCGATCGCAACTATCGCTCGACACAGCCGATCCTGGCTGCCGCCAACGGCGTGATCGACCTTGCTCGCGAGCGCTTCACAAAAAACCTCTGGACGGACCGGGAATCCGAACAACGACCCATACTCGTAACCGTGAAGGACGAGACGGATCAGGCGAACTACATCGTTGAGCAGGTGCTGGCGAACCGCGAGGTTGGCATGGCACTGAAGCAACAGGCGGTGCTTTTCCGGACGTCAAGCCATAGCGGTGCGCTGGAGGTCGAGCTGACCCGTCGCAACATCCCCTTTGTGAAGTTCGGCGGCCTCAAATTCCTCGACAGCGCTCATGTGAAAGATCTGCTCGCCACCCTGCGCTTTGCGCAGAACCCACGCGACCGCGTCGCCGGCTTCCGCCTTCTTCAGATGCTCCCTGGCATCGGCCCCCAGACGGCCGGCAAGATCCTTGATGCCATCGCTGCGGATCCCGAACCGCTCCAGTCGCTTGCGGAGATTCCGCCCCTGCCGAAAACGGGTGAAGATTGGCCGGCTTTTGTCAGTCTGCTTTCTAGCCTGCGCAAAGCCGAAGGCGGATGGCCTGGCGAGATTGAGCTGGCGCGTCTCTGGTACGAACCGCATCTTGATCGCATCCACGAAGACGCCGACACGCGCAAAGCCGACCTCATCCAGCTCGAGCAGATCGCCGGCGGTTATCCGAGCCGCGAACGCTTTCTCACCGAGCTGACGCTTGACCCGCCGAACGCCACCAGCGACCAGGCCGGTGTCCCCCTGCTCGACGAGGACTACCTCATCCTCTCCACGATCCATTCCGCCAAGGGACAGGAATGGCGCGCCGTCTTCATGCTGAATGTCGTCGACGGCTGCATTCCCTCGGATCTCGGGGCCGGCACGACAGCGGAGCTCGAAGAGGAGCGCCGCCTGCTCTATGTCGGCATGACACGGGCGCGCGACAATCTCACTCTCGTTACTCCTCAGCGGTTCTTCACCCATGGTCAGAACGCCCAGGGCGATCGCCATGTCTACGCCTCGCGGACCCGCTTTATTCCGGCGACACTGCTCCAGTTTTTCGAGGCGACAAGCTGGCCAAAAGTCTCGGCCGCCGCCAGCGAGCGCAGCGCGCGACAGATCCGGATCGATGGCGCCGCCCGCATGCGGTCAATGTGGAAATGAGATGAGCGAGAACACAGCGCTACAGACGAGGAAGATTATCCATGTCGACATGGATGCCTTCTATGCGTCGGTCGAACAGCGCGACAATCCGGAGCTGCGCGGCAAACCTGTTGCCGTCGGCGGCTCGGCCGCACGTGGCGTTGTCGCGGCGGCAAGCTATGAAGCGCGCGCCTTCGGCGTTCGGTCAGCCCTCCCCTCGGTCACGGCGAAACGGCGTTGCCCGGACCTCATCTTTGTTCCGCCTCGCTTTGACGTATACCGCGTCGTTTCGGCTCAGATCCGGGAGATTTTCGCGGAGCACACCGACCTCATCGAGCCGCTATCTCTCGACGAAGCCTATCTCGACGTGACGCACAACAAGCAGGACATTCCCGTTGCAACGGATATCGCCACCCTGATCCGTGCGCGCATCAAGCAGGTCACCGGGCTCAACGCCTCGGCTGGCATCTCCTATTGCAAGTTTCTGGCCAAGATGGCATCGGACCTCAACAAGCCCAACGGCCAGGCGGTGATCACACCGAAGAATGGCCCAGCCTTCGTCGAGGCGCTCGCCGTCAAGAAATTCCACGGCGTCGGGCCAGCGACCGCCGAAAAAATGGAGCGGCTTGGCATTC
>NZ_JBQVPI010000016.1:0-123926 GCF_052438155.1 Shinella sp.
ACCAAAACAACTCGTGGGGGCGCGCTTCACACACGCGCCCCGCCTCTTTTTTGGGCCCGTCCCTTCCCGACGATTCGGTAAACAAGTATCGTTAAGCAATTGATTCGGCGTTGAGATGCGGACCTTACGCGCCGGATGGGATGTCTTGTCGATCAGGCGGCAAACGGACGGAGACATACCGGGGATGATGTCGGAATTGAAACGAGGCCGTTCCAGGCAGGCTTTTGCCATGCCGGAACGGGACATGGCGCATTCGTTTGCGCTACAAAAATTTATGGTTAACAGATGGTTTACGAACGGCAGGCGCCGTCTCGTTTCGATCCTGGCGGCCGGTTCTGCGCTGGCATCTGTTGCCGGCCCGGCCCATGCCGCTGGTCCCTATCTCGCCACGACCGAAATCGTCACCATTTCCATGTTGCTCGGCGTGATGTCGGCGGCGATGGTTTCTGCCATCTGGATGATCCGCCAGCGCGGCCGCATGGAAGCGGAGAGCCGCGAGATGAAGGCGCATCTGTCCGATGCACGCCACAATGTTTCCCGCCTCCAGGCGCTGATCGGCGACAAGGACCGCCGCATCGTCGTGTGGGACGGCCTTTCCGACAAGCCGGAATTCCTCGGCCAGCTGCCGGCGGAAACCGGCGCACCACAGGCCGACCGCGACTTCCTGGCCTTCGGCCGCTGGCTGAAACCCAATTCCGCCGCAGATATCGAACGCGCCGTGGAGCGGCTGCGCTCGCAGGCGCAGAGTTTTGACCTCATCATCGAGACTTCGCGCGACGAGGTCATCGAAGCGCAGGGCCGTGTGTCCGGCGGACAGGCTTTCGTGCGTTTCGTCGCCCTCAACAATCTTCGTGCCGAGGCAGCCGAGCTGAAGCTCGAGCGCGCCCGGCTGGTTCAGGCGCTTACCACGCTGCAGGGCCTGCTCGACCAGATCGACCTTCCCGTCTGGCAGCGCGCCGGCGATGGTTCGCTTGCCTGGGTCAACGAGGCCTATGCCGAGGCCGTCGAGGCCAAGGATGCCGCCAGCGCCGTCCACGAGGGACGCGAACTGCTGCCGACCATCGCGCGCGAAAAAATCCGCGCCGCCAGCACCTATGATGCGCCCTTCCGCGACAAGATCTCGACCGTCGTGCATGGCAATCGCAGCTTCTTCGACGTCGTCGATGCTAAGAGCGCAACGGGCTCGGCCGGCATCGCCGTCAACGTTTCCGATATCGAGGCCGTGCGCGAGGAACTTGTGCGCACGCTAAAAAGCCATGCCGAGACGCTCGACCATCTGGCGACACCCGTCGCGATCTTCGACGGCGAACAGCGCCTGCAATTCTACAACCAGGCCTTCCAGCATATGTGGGAGATCGAGACGGCCTTCCTCGAAAGCAAGCCGGGCAATGGCGAACTGTTCGACAAGTTGCGTGCCGGCGGCAAGCTGCCGGAACAGCTGAACTGGAAACAGTGGAAGGACGCGGCACTTTCCGTCTACCGCGCGATCGAAACCCAGATCGACCTCTGGCATCTGCCGAACGGCCAGACGCTGCGCGTCTTCGCGACCGCGCGCCCACAGGGCGGCGCCACCTGGGTCTTCGAGAACCTGACCGAAAAAGTCGACCTCGAAATCCGCTACAACACGCTGGTGCAGGTGCAGGACGAGACCATCGACCATCTCGCCGAAGGTGTGGCGGTGTTCAGCCCGGATGGGCGCATCCGGTTGTCCAATCCGGCCTTCCGCGCGCTTTGGGGCATCAGCGAGGCCGAGGTGAAATCCGGCACCCATATCCGCGCCATCGAGCAGGCCTGTGCGGTCTCCTACGACAAGCCGGATGGCTGGAAGCGCTTTGCGCATATCATTACCAGCTTCGACGACGAGCGCCCCTCATGCCAGGGCGTGCTGGAGCTGCGCACCGGCCTGATTCTCGACTTCGCCGTCATTCCGCTGTCCAACGCCCAGACGATGCTGACCTTCGTCAACGTCACCGACAGCGTGCGCGTCAGCCGCGCGCTGACGGAAAAGAACGATGCGCTGCGCAAGGCCGACGCGCTGAAGAACGATTTCGTCCAGCATGTCTCCTACGAGCTGCGCTCGCCGCTGACCAATATCATCGGCTTTGCAGACCTTCTGAAGACGCCAACCATGGGCGAACTCAACGACCGGCAATCGGAGTATGTCGACCACATCGCGACCTCCTCGGCCGTACTCTTGACGATCGTCAACGACATTCTCGACCTTGCCACCGTCGATGCCGGCATCATGGAACTCGACTACAGCGAGATCAACCTGACGGACCTGCTCGACGACGTGTCGATGCAATTTTCCGATCGCCTGCACGACGCGCAGGTAACGCTGGAAATCACCGCGCCGGACAATCTCGGCACCATCGTCGCCGACCAGCAGCGCCTGAAGCAGATCCTCATCAAGCTGCTGAGCAATGCCGCGAATTTTGCGCCGGAGGGCACCTCCATCGGGCTCCGATGCTGGCGCGAGGGTAGCGACCTCGTCTTCACCGTTTCCGACCGCGGGCCGGGCATTCCGCAGGACGTGTTGAAGACGGTGTTCGATCGCTTCGAGAGCCACGGCCGCCATGGCGGCGCGGGCCTGGGTCTCTCCATCGTCGAAAGCTTCGTCAGCCTGCATCACGGCACCGTCACGATCGATAGCCACGAGGGTCGCGGCACGGATGTCGCCGTCCGCCTGCCCTCCGCGACGATGACGTCGTTTGCAGCGGCGGAATAGGCCCGAAGGACCGCCATGTCGCTCGACATCTTTCTCGCCGACGACGCCGCAACCATCCGCTTCGGCGAGGACATGGCGCTCGCGCTGAAGCGCGGCGACTATGTTGCGCTCTATGGCGATCTCGGCGCTGGCAAGTCGACCTTTGCCCGCGCCGTGATCCGTGCCATCGCGGACGATGCCCTGCTGGAAGTGCCGAGCCCGACCTTCACGCTCGTGCAGAGCTATGAGCTGCGCATCCCCGTCGCGCATTTCGACCTTTATCGTATTGCGGATGCTGCCGAGATCGACGAACTTGGGTTCGATGAAGCGCTTTCCGACGGTATCTGCCTCGTCGAATGGCCGGAGAAGGGTGCTGGCGCGCTACCGACGGACGGGATCACGCTGCGCTTCGTGCACGAGGGTGACGGCCGCCGCGTCGAGATCGACGGGCCGCCGGCAGCACTTACCCGGATTCGGCGCTCGCTGGCGATCCGCGCCTTCCTCGACAATGCCGGCTATGAGAATGCTACACGGCGGCACCTGACGGGCGATGCGTCCGTTCGTGCCTACGAGCATGTCTACACGGGTGAAAAGCGCCTCGTCCTGATGGATTCGCCGCGGCACATACCGGGGCCGATCCTCGCCAACGGCAAATACTACCAGCAGATCGCGCATATCGCCGAAGATGTGCGGCCGTTCATCGCGATCGGCAGATACCTCGTCTCCCGCGGCCTTCGTGCGCCTGCCATCTACGACATGGACATCGACCAAGGTATCCTGCTGATCGAAGACCTCGGCAGCGAGGGTGTCCTCGACGCCGATGGCGTGCCGATCACTGAGCGCTACCGCGAAAGTGCCGCCTGCCTTGCGCGCATGCACGGGCAGGTTTTTGCGCGTGATCTGCCCGTCTCTGATGGCATCGCCCACCGCGTGCCGGATTTCGACCGTGACGCCATGCAGATCGAAGTGAGCCTCATCACCGACTGGTATCTGCCCTGGAAGCGGGGAACGCCGGCAAGCGACGAAGAACGGCGCGACTATATCGCGATCTGGGACGCGCTGATCGAAAGCCTCGCGGAAGCGGAACACAATCTGCTGCTGCGCGACTTCCATTCGCCGAACATCATCTGGCGCCCGGAGGCGACCGGCACCGACCGGGTCGGCATCATCGACTTCCAGGATGCGATGATCGGGCCATCCGCCTATGACGTCGCCTCGCTGGTGCAGGATGCCCGTGTCGACGTGCCGGACGGCGTGGCCGACGATGTGCTCGACCACTATCTTGATCTGCGTGGCAAAGACGCCGGTTTCGATCGCGAACGCTTCCTGCGCGACTGGCATGTCATGGCGGCACAGCGCAACTGCAAGCTCATTGGCCTGTGGGTGCGGCTGATGCAGCGCGACGGCAAGCCCGCCTATATGCGCCATATGCCGCGCACCTTCCGCAATCTTACGCGTGCGCTCGGCCATCCCGACCTCGCCCCCTTGCGCGACTGGTGCGAAAAGGCTGGAATCCTCGCGACCGAATCATAAGCGCGAGTATCCGATGACAATCGAAGACGCCATGGTGCTGGCCGCCGGCCTTGGAACGCGCCTGCGCCCCATCACCGATACGATGCCGAAGCCGCTGGTGCCGATCGCCGGAAAGGCGATGATCGACTATGGGCTCGATGCGCTGGCAGAGGCGGGCGTGAAGCGTGCCGTCGTCAACATTCATCACTTCGCCGACCAGATGAAAGCCCATCTCGCAACGCGCACGGAACCAGCGATTATTCTCTCCGACGAAACCGACGGCCTGATGAATTCGGGCGGCGGGCTCGCCAAGGGCTTGAAGCTGCTTGGCCGGGATCCTGTGCTCGTGATGAATGCCGACCTGTTCTGGATCGGCGAGACGCCCGGGCGGCCGAGCAATCTCGCCCGGCTGGCCGAGGCCTTCGATCCTGACCGCATGGACATGTTGCTGCTTTGTGTAAAGCTGGAGGACACGACCGGCCACAATGGCAAGAAGGATTTTTCCATGGACGCGGCGGGGCACCTCAAGCGCTACAAGGACGGCGACGGTACGCCGTACGTTTATGCCGGTGCCATCGCCATGATGCCTGGTCTGCTGGATGACGCGCCCGACGATGCCTTCAACCTCAACATCTATTTCGACCGGGCGATCGAAAAGGGCCGGCTGTACGGCATCATGCTGGAAGGCCACTGGATCACCGTCGGCACGCCGGACGCGATCGGTGCTGCGGAGGCCGTGATCGGCGCCTTCCGCGAGGCGGCGGCGTGACATTCACCGAAAGGCATGAGGGGTCTCCCCCTCATCCGACCCTACGGGCCACCTTCTCCCCACGGGGGAGAAGGGGAAACGAGACGTTTGCGGTTTTTTCCTTCTCCCCCGCGGGGAGAAGGTGCCGGCAGGCGGATGAGGGGGCGTCTCGCACTGCGATCGCGCCTCCTGGAGAACTGCCATGACGGAACGCGGTCGCATCTACTCCATTCCGGCGAGCCTGCCCTTTCTGAAGACGGTGGCCTCGACCCTCATCGACGGCCAACTTGTTCCCGGCTTTACCTACGATCCGGCCGATCCGCTGGCGCTGGCCGACGTGACGGTCTATGTGCCGACCCGGCGCTCCGCCCGCGTGCTGCGCTCGGAATTCGTCGATCTTCTCGGCGGGCGCTCGGCGATTCTGCCGGTCATCCGGGCGCTCGGCGAGACCGACGACGACAGCGGCTTCTTCGATGACGTCACGCCGGCGCTGCTCGACATGGCGGAACCGCTTTCCGGGCCGACGCGGCTTATCGAACTCGCCCGCCTCGTGCTGGCCTGGCGCAACCGCCTGCCGGCCGCTGTCACCGCCGTGCATGCCGAAAGCCCGCTGGTGGCGCCGGCGAGCCCGGCCGATGCCGTCTGGCTTGCCCGCAACCTCGCCGACATCATCGACGCGATGGAGACGGAGGAGCTGGATTGGCTGGCGCTCGACAATCTCGATGTGTCCAACCATGCGCTCTGGTGGCAGCTGACCGCCGAATTTTTGAAGATCGCCAGCGAATATTGGCCGGCGCGGCTGACCGAGCTCAACCGCTCCTCGCCATCGCTGAGGCGCAATGCGACGCTGCATGCCGAAACCGAGCGCTACAGGCACGCACCGCCCGCAGGCCCCGTCATCATCGCCGGCTCGACCGGTTCCATTCCCGCGACGGCCGGTCTTATCGCCGCCGTAGCGGAACTGCCGAACGGCGTCGTCATCCTGCCGGGGCTCGACCGTTTCATGTCCGATGCCGAATGGCTGCTCGTCGGCCATCAGGGCGGTGCGGCTGGCGCGCAGAAACCGGATGCAGCCGCCCGCAGCCATCCGCAATATGGCCTTTATCGCCTGCTCGCCCGCATGGGCTGCACTCGCAACGATGTCGACCCGCTCGGCACGCCCCCCGAAGCGTTGGAATACCGTTCAAAAGTCCTCTCAAGTGCCTTCCTGCCGACACAGGCGACGGCGAGCTGGGGCGACGTTCGCGGCGCGCTCGATGTCGAACGACTGGCGGACGCTTTCCGTGACGTCTCGCTCGTCGAGGCGGCCAATGAACGCGAGGAGGCGCTGGCGATCGCCATTGCGCTGCGTCTTGCGCTGGAGGATGGCGAAGATGCCCAGGCCGCGCTGATCACACCCGATCGCAAGCTCGGGCGGCGGGTGGCGGCGGAGCTTGCGCGATTCGGCATCGAGGCGGACGATTCCGCCGGCACGCCGCTCCTGTCCACGCCACAGGGCACGCTTCTGCGGCTTCTGGTGGAGTCGGCGTTGCGTCCCGGCGATCCGGTGCCGCTCGTCGCACTTCTAAAACACCCGCTCGCCCGCTTTGGCTTGCCTACCGCCGACCTCAGCGACGCCGTCACTGCGCTGGAGTTGACGGCGCTGCGCGGCGGCACGGCCGAGATCGACATTTCCACGCTCGAACCCCTGCTCGACGCCGCTCTGGAGCGCCAGGCGGACGACCGCCATCCGCCCGTCTGGCGCACGGCCCTGCCGGAGCAGGCTATCCCGCTTGCCCGTGATCTTGCACGCCGCGTCGCTGACGCCGTCGAGCCGCTGGCCGGCGTGCTCGTGCAGCAGAGCCGCACCGGGCGTCGCTTTTCGTCGAAACTCACCGTTTCCGACTGGTCCGAGCGGACCGGCCGCGCACTGGAGACGGTGGCGGTGGATGAACGCGGCGATCTTGCTGCGCTCTGGTCCGGCGAAGCGGGCGACGCCCTTGCCAACCTGCTGAAGAGCGTGATGGAGACGGACGGGCAGATCGAGGCGGACGGGCCGCAATGGTGCGACATCATCGAGGCGCTCGCAGCGAGCGAAAGCGTCAAGCCGCGCTCCATGCGCCACCCCCGTGTCTTCATTTTCGGCGCGCTCGAATCGCGCCTGCAGAGCGTCGATACCGTCGTGATCGGCGGGTTGAACGAGGGCACCTGGCCGGGACAGGCGACGAACGACGCCTTCCTGTCGCGCATCATGAAGGTGGAAATCGGCCTGGAGCCGCCGGAACGGCGGATCGGCCAGCTGGGCCATGATTTGCAGATGGCGGCCGCGACCCCCAAACTGATCCTGACCCGGGCGCTGCGCAACGGCACGGCACCGACCGTCGCCTCGCGCTGGCTGCAACGGCTCATCGCCGTCGGTGGTCCGGTTCTGGCGGCCGATCTGCGCCTGCGCGGCAAGGACTTCATCGACTGGGCAAACCAGCTCGACAAGGGACCCAACGTGGCGAATGCCACGCGCCCGGCACCGCGACCACCCGCCGAGCTGCAGCCGAAAAAATACTCCTTCAGCCAGATTGGCCGCCTGCGGCGCGATCCTTACGCGATCTATGCCCGGCATATCCTGCGTCTCGATCCGATCGCACCGTTCAACCTCGATCCGGGGCCGGCCGAGCGCGGCTCGCTCTACCACCGCATCGTCGATCGTTTCGTGCGGGAGGAGGCAACGGGCGAGCCCCACACCATCGTCGCCCGCATCCTGAACGAGGAATTTAATGCGGTCGCGCTGCCGCCGCATATCGATGCCGTCTGGCGCCCGCGGTTTGCCGCGGTCGCCCGCGCCTTCGTGACATGGCATCTCGAACGGGCCAGCGGCGTGCGCGAAAGCCTGACGGAAGTTCCGGCCTCGCTCGATCTCGGCGTCGCCGGTATCCGGCTGACCGGCATTGCCGATCGGATCGACATCCTGCCAGATGGCAGCGCCGATATTCTCGACTATAAGACCGGCAGCACACCCTCGCTCAAGGTGGCACGGGCGCTGCTCGATCCACAGCTGGCACTGGAAGCGGCGGCACTCAAGCGCGGCGCCTTCCGCGGGCCGGGCATCCGTGAGCCGGCAAACCTTCTTTATGTGCGCCTCAAGCCGGGTGAGCGGTTCAAGGCCGAACAGGTCAACAACGAACACGCCAAATCCGCTGGCACGATACCGAAATCCGCGGCCGACCTCGGTGAGGATTCCCTGGCGGAACTAGAAAAGCTGCTGACCGGGCTGATCGAGGGGCGCTACGGCTTCGCCTCCCGGCTCATTCCGGAGCAGGAACGCGACTATGGCAGCGAATACGACCATTTGGCGCGGGTCGCCGAATGGTCGTCGGCGGAAAATGGCGGGGAGACCGAGGATGCTTGAGGACGGTGTTCCCAAGGACGATCGGCCTGCCTCCGCCGATCCGGCCACCTGGCTGAGCTGGACGTCACAGAAACAGGCGACGGCGTCGGATCCCGACCGCTCGGCCTGGGTTTCGGCCAATGCCGGCTCGGGCAAGACGCACGTCCTGACCCAGCGTGTCATCCGGCTGCTGCTCGCCGGCTGCCGGCCATCGGCCATCCTCTGCCTGACCTATACCAAGGCAGCAGCCTCCGAAATGTCGAACCGCGTCTTCGAGCGGCTCGCCGATTGGGCGACACTCTCCGACGCGGAACTGTCCGAGCGCGTGGCCTCCGTCGAGGGCAAGCGGCCGGACCTCCTCAAGCTCGCCGACGCGCGCCGCCTGTTTGCCCGGGCGCTCGAAACGCCGGGCGGCCTCAAGATCCAGACCATCCACGCCTTCTGCGAGGCGCTGCTGCACCAGTTTCCGCTGGAAGCCAATGTAGCCGGTCATTTTTCCGTGCTCGATGACCGGGCGGCAGCGGTGCTTCTGGCAGATGCCCGCCGCACGCTGCTGACGGCAACGACGAGCGAGGACGACGCGGCGCTGACCGACGCCTTCGCCACCGTGCTCGACATTGCCGACGATACCGGGCTCGAGCGGCTGATCTCCGACATCGTCGCGCGCCGCGGGCCGATCCGGGAGTTTCTTGAAGGCGCGACGAAAGCCGGCGGCGCCGATGTCGTGCTGCGCCGGGAAACCGGGCTCGATCCCAGCGAGACGGCGGAGGACATTCTGGCGTCGTTCTGGCCGCTCGATGGCTTGCAGGGTGTCACGCTTGAATCCTACCTCGTCGCCGCCGAAAATCTTGGTAGCGAGACGGTGAAGGCGTCCGCTGCCGGTTTGCGCGGTCTGATAAAGCTGACGGATGCCGAGGCGCGGCGGGCGGCACTCTACGATCTGTTCTTCACCGGCGCAGGCGCGCCGCGCAGCCTGGATCGCTCGTTCTTCTCCAAGAAAGTTCGCGACAGCGCGCCCTATCTGGAAGAGGCGCTGCTGGCCGCGCAGGCGCATATCACGGCCTGCGACGACCGGCTGCGGCGCTTTCGCATGTATGAGGCGACATCGGCAGCCCTTGTCATCGCGGAGCGGCTGATCGGCGACTATGAGGATTTGAAGCGGGCCCGCAGCCTGCTCGATTTCGACGACCTGATCGACCGGACGGCGGCGCTTTTGACCCGTGACCGGGTGAGCGCCTGGGTGCACTACAAGCTCGACCAGGGCATCGGCCACATCCTCGTCGACGAAGCACAGGACACCAGTCCGCGGCAATGGCAGATCGTAAAAGCCTTGACCGATGATTTCTTTGCCGGCGAAACGGCGCGTATCACGGGGCGCACGATCTTCGCCGTGGGCGACGAGAAACAGTCGATCTACTCCTTCCAGGGCGCGCGGCCGGAACGCTTTGCCGAGGAAGGCCGCGAGGTTTCGCGACGCACGCGGGCGGCGGACACCGCCTTCAGCCCGATCCGCCTGCTGCTCTCCTTCCGCTCGACACGCGACGTGCTGTCGGCCGTTGACCGGGTCTTTCTTGACGCCGGCAATGCGCGCGGGCTGTCGCCGGATGGCGGGGAGATCGTGCATGCCTCCAATCGCGGGCGCGAGCCGGGGGCCGTCGATATCTGGGAGGTGATCGCCGCACCACCCGGGCTGGACGAGGACGACTGGACGGCACCCTTCGATGCCGTGGCCGAAGAGGCACCGATCAACGTGCTGGCGCGGCGCATCGCCGACACGCTGGCGGGCTGGATCGGCCGCGAGACCGTGACGGAAAAGGGCAAGGCGCGGCTGATGGCCGCCGGCGACGTCATCGTGCTGGTGCGCAAGCGCGACGCCTTCGTCAATGCGCTGACCCGCACCCTGAAGCAGCGGCACAACCTACCCGTCGCCGGTGCCGACCGGCTGGTGTTGACAAAACATATCGCCGTGCAGGACCTGATGGCGCTCGGCCGCTTTGCCGTGCTGCCGGAGGACGATCTTTCCCTGGCGGCACTGTTGAAAAGCCCGCTGTTCGGCGTCGGCGAGGACGCGCTGTTCGAACTGGCGGCGCGGCGCGGCGAAAAGGAAGGCCTCTGGGCGCGGTTGCGCGTGGCAGGGGAAGAGGATGTCACGCTTTTTTCCATCGTTCGGCGGCTGGAAAACCTTGTCCATGATGCGCGCGGCCAGTCGGTGCATGATTTTTATGCCCGCATCCTGGGTGCAGGCGGCGGGCGGCGGGCGTTTCTTGCGCGGCTCGGCACGGAAGCCGGCGAGATCATCGACGAATTCCTCACCTTCGCGCTGGAGCAGGAGGAAAACGGCCTGCCCGGCCTTCAAGCCTTCGTTTCCACGCTGGAGCTGGAGGCGCCGACGGTCAAGCGCGAGCAGGACAAGGCGCGCGGCGAAATCCGCATAATGACCGTGCACGCGGCAAAAGGGCTGGAGGCGCCGGTGGTGTTCCTCGTCGATGGCGGGGCAAAGGCCTTCAGCCACAGCCATATGCCGACCTTGCGCTTCCTTTCGGCACCAAACCTCGCCGGTGGTCTGCCGGCCTGGCTGCCGCTGAAGGATTTCGGCAATGCGCTGACCGGGGCCGATGCGGAGCGCATAAAGGCCGGTGCCGAAGAGGAATACCGCCGGCTGCTCTATGTGGCGATGACGCGTGCTGCGGACCGGTTGGTGGTTTGCGGCTATCGCGGGCGGCAGGAGAACAAGGATACCTGGCATCCGATGATCGCGACGGCGCTGTCATCCGATAGCGAACGCGCGGTCGAGACAACCTTTTCAACGGCGGGCGAGAGCTGGCAGGGCCTGGCCTGGCGTGAGGCCGGCGCGGCGGCAGTCGGCGATGTCGTCGCGGCCTCCGTCGAGGAGAAGACCAGAACCATCCTGCCCGAAGCGCTCGGCAAACCCCTGCCGGTGCAGAAAGCCTTGCCGCGGCCGCTGAGCCCATCCGGTGCCGCAGCAGTGATCGAGACGGATGCAGCCGATCTGCTGGTGCCCTCGGCGCTGTTTGCGCGGCGGGGCAGCGCCGGTCCGGATACGGGGCTAGCGCTGGAGCGCGGGCGCATCCTGCATCGGTTCCTGCAAGTCCTGCCGTCCTTCGAGCCGGACGAACGGCCGGAAGCGGCGCGGCGTTATCTCGAACGGGCCGCCGCGAACTGGCCGGCGGCGGCGCGGGCCTCGCTTGTTGCGGCGGCGCTGGCGGTGATCGACGATGGAAGCCTGGCGACGATCTTTTCCCCTGCGGCGCGAGCGGAAGTGTCGATCATGGGCACATTGGCGCTGGGCAGCCGTGACTACGCGGTATCGGGTCGGATCGACCGCATGGCCGTCAGCGAAACGGCGGTGGAGATCGTCGACTTCAAGACGAACCGGGTGCCGCCGGCATCGGCGGAGGCGATTCCCTTCGAACACCGCGCGCAGCTGGCGATCTACCGCGCGATCCTCGGACCGCTCTATCCCGGCCGGGAAATCCGCTGCGGACTGATCTACACGGAAGCGGCGAAAACCTATTGGCTGGAGGCCGGGGTCTTGGAGGCGAGCCTTGCCGAACTCACGTCAAAGTGAGATACCGGGCGGAACAATCCACCGTCGGCCGGGCTTGAAACCGCAGGTCGGAAACATCACATCCTGTGCAACAATCACCCTTCAAGGAGAGCCTCATGGCTACCGTTAAAGTCGATCAGTCCAATTTCGAGGCTGAAGTGCTGAATTCCGTCGAGCCGGTCGTTGTCGATTTCTGGGCCGAATGGTGCGGCCCGTGCAAGATGATCGCGCCTGCGCTTGAGGAAATCGCCACCGAACTGGCCGGCAAGGTGAAGGTCGCCAAGCTGAACATCGACGAGAACCCGGAACTCGCCGCCAAGTTCGGTGTGCGCTCGATTCCGACGCTCGCCATGTTCAAGGGCGGTGAAGTGGCCGATATCAAGGTCGGCGCAGCGCCGAAGACGGCCCTCGCCTCGTGGATTTCCAGCGCCGCCTGATCGGCTGACGACTGTTTTAAAGAAAAAGCCCGGCTTTCCCGCCGGGCTTTTTGTCGTTCAGGTGGGCGGCGTGCCGTTGTCGGCGAGAACATCACCGACGAGGTAGAGCGAGCCGCCGATCAGGATGCGCGGCGGCACGGAATCTTCCTCGGTGATGTGGCCGATTTCGGCAAGCGCATCGGCCACCGTCAGGAGGGGTGCTGCTTCGAGGCCGGCGCGGGCGGCATCCTCGGCAAGCGCCACCGGATCGAGCCCCGCATCCGAGCCGCGGATCGGCACGGTGAAGACCCGTTCGGCCAGCCCGCCGAAGGGTTCGAAATAGCCGATCGGGTCCTTCGTATTGATCATGCCGGTGATGAGGAAAAGCGGGCGCGCCTCGCGCTCCTCGAAATTCGCCATGGTTTCGGCAATCACCTGGCCGGCACCGGGATTATGCCCGCCATCGACCCAGATTTCGCTGCCGCGCGGCGCAAGCCGCAAGAGCGCGCCGTCGGTCAGCCGTTGCAGGCGGCCCGGCCATTCGACGCGGACAAGGCCCATCTCCAGGGCATGGTCGGAGATCGTGAAACCGGCCGCCTTGACGGCGCGGATCGCCGCGGCGGCATTGCCATATTGGTGACGGCCCGGCAGGCGCGGCAAGGGCAGGTCGGCCAGACCGAACTCGTCCTGGTAGACGAGACGGCCATATTCTTCATGTGCCATGAAATCCTGGCCGTAGACGGCGTAGGGGCAGCCAAGCCGCTGGGCGGTCTCGATCAGCACGTCGCGGGCGGCATCTTCCGTCTGGAAGCCGATGACGACCGGCGTGCCGCGCTTCATGATGCCGGCCTTTTCCGCCGCGATCAGTTCGACACGGTCGCCCAGATAGGCCTGATGGTCGAGCGAGATCGGCATGATGACGCTGACGGCCGGGTGGGGCATGACATTCGTCGCATCGAAACGGCCACCCAGGCCGACCTCGATGATCGCCACATCCGCGGGATGCTCGGAGAACAGGACGAAGGTGACGGCGGTCAGGATTTCGAAGACCGTGATTTTTTCCCCGCCATTGGCTTCCGCCACGCGGCGCACGGCATCGGCGAGAACGGCGTCTTCCACGAACTGGCCGCGTCCGCCCGCAACACCGAGACGATAACGCTCATGCCAGTTGACGAGGTGGGGCGAGGTGTGGACGTGGACGCCAAAACCCTGGGCCTCCAGGATCGAACGGCAGAAGGCCGTAACCGAGCCCTTGCCATTGGTGCCGGCCACATGGATGACGGGCGGCAGTTTCAAATGGGGGTCGCCGAGCGCTGCGAGAAGCCGCGTGATGCGGTCCAGCGAAAGATCGAATCCCTTGGGATGGAGACCGAGAAGCTTCTCGATCTCCGCTGCCGCTTCGCTGGCCGTTACCATCGTCATGCCGCCCTCGCGTGATGGGGCTTTTACTGCGCCGCGATGGCGACAGCGCCGTTCGCGACGACAGGGGATGCCGCCGCTGCCGGCTTCTTCATCAGAATTTTCAGAAGGCGGGCCAGCATGTCGGGAATATCATGGCGCTTGACGACCAGGTCGATCATGCCGTGTTCCAGCAGGTATTCCGACGTCTGGAAGCCCTCGGGAAGTTTTTCGCGGATCGTCTGCTCGATGACGCGCTTGCCGGCGAAGCAGATTTCGGCACCCGGCTCAGCAAGGTGGATATCGCCCAGCATGGCGTAGGAGGCCGTGACACCACCGGTCGTCGGGTTGGTGAGCACGACGATGTAGGGAAGACCGGCTTCCTTGAGCATTTCCACGGCCACCGTGGTGCGCGGCAGCTGCATCAGCGACAGGATGCCTTCCTGCATGCGCGCGCCGCCTGAGGCGGGGAACATGACGAGTGGGCATTTTTCGGCGATCGCCCGTTCAAAGGCCTTGATGATCGCCTCGCCTGCGGCAATGCCGAGCGAACCGCCCATGAAGTTGAACTCATGCACGACCGCGACGAGCTTGACGCCGCGCGACTTGCCGACGCCGGCGACAATGGTGTCTTCCAGATCGGTCTTGGCGCGGCTGTCGCGCAGGCGATCCGTATACTTCTTCGAATCGCGGAACTTCAGCGGGTCCTGCGCCACCTTCGGCTGCTGCAGGGCCTCGTAGACACCGTCGTCGAACAGATCCTTGAGCCGCGCCTTGGCCGGCATCTTCATGTGATAGCCCGAAGCGGGGATGACCCACTTGTTTTCCTCGAGATCGCGGTGAAACACCATCTCGCCGGTTTCCGGGCACTTGATCCAGAGGTTTTCCGGAACGTCCCGGTCGGGGCGGCCAAGCATCGAGTTGATCTTCGGCCGAACGTAATTCGTGATCCAGTTCACGGTCTAGACTCCCGTTATAATGGTGGTTCCCATGTGGGAACTTTACTCCGCCGCTGCAAGGCGCGACGCGCGTACGCCGGATGCGAGGCTCATGACCAGCGTCTCGACGCCGGCAACGGTGGCGGCACTGGCCTTGCCATCCGCCGTCAGGCTGGAGGCGATCTGGTTGACGATGGCGGTGCCGACGACGACACCATCCGCCGAAGCACCGATGGCGCGGGCGTGTTCCGCCGTCTTGACGCCGAAGCCGACGCAAACCGGCAGGCTCGTATGCGCCTTGATGCGGCCGACGGCGCCGCCGATGAGCGACGGATCCGGCAGAGCCGAACCGGTGATGCCGTTCATCGAGACGTAATAGACGAAGCCGGAGGTGTTTTTCAGGACCTTCGGCAGGCGCTTCTCGTCGGTGGTCGGCGTTGCCAGGCGAATGAAGTTGATGCCCTTGGCGAGCGCCGGGATGCACAGTTCGTCATCCATTTCCGGCGGCAGGTCGACGACGATCAGGCCGTCGATGCCGGATTCGAGCGCCTCGTCGAGGAAGCGGTCGACGCCGTAGATGTAGATCGGGTTGTAATAGCCCATCAGCACGATCGGCGTCGCGTCGTCGTGCTTGCGGAAGTCGCGGGCCATCTGGATCGTCTTGGCAAGCGTCTGGCCGCCGGCGAGCGCGCGCTGGCCGGCCAGCTGGATCGCCGGGCCGTCGGCCATCGGATCGGAAAACGGCATGCCGAGTTCGATGACGTCGGCGCCTGCCTTCGGCAGCGCCTTCATGATCTCCAGCGAGCTGGTATAGTCCGGGTCGCCGGCCATGAAATAGGTGACGAGGGCCGGGCGGCCTTCTGCGGCGACATCCGCAAAACGTTTGTCCATGCGTGCGGTCATCTTAGAGCTCCATGCCGAGGATCTTGCCGACGGTGAAGATATCCTTGTCGCCGCGTCCGGAGAGGTTCATCAGGATGATCTGGTCCTTGCCCATCTTGGGCGCGCGCTTGATGACTTCGGCGATGGCATGGCTCGGCTCGAGCGCCGGAATGATGCCCTCGAGCTTCGTCAGCAGCTGGAAGGCCTCCAGCGCTTCATCGTCCATGATCGGCACATATTCGGCGCGGCCGATCTGGTGCAGCCAGGCATGCTCCGGGCCGATGCCGGGATAGTCGAGGCCGGCGGAAATCGAATGGCCTTCCTTGATCTGGCCGTCCGCGTCCTGCAGCAGGTAGGTGCGGTTGCCATGCAGCACGCCCGGCGAACCGGCGGTCAGCGAGGCACAGTGAAGGTCGCCGTCAAGACCCTTGCCGCCGGCTTCGACGCCGACGATCTGCACGCTCTTGTCGTCGAGGAAGGGATGGAAAATGCCGATGGCGTTCGAACCGCCGCCGACGGCCGCGATCACCATGTCCGGCAGGCGACCCTCGGCGGCAAAAAGCTGCTCGCGGGCTTCCGTGCCGATGACGGCCTGGAAGTCGCGCACCATCTCCGGATAGGGATGCGGGCCTGCGGCGGTGCCGATCAGGTAATAGGTATCGTCGACATTGGTGACCCAGTCACGCAAGGCCTCGTTCATGGCGTCCTTCAGCGTGCCACTGCCCGCCGTCACCGGCTTCACCTCGGCACCGAGCAGCTTCATACGGAAAACGTTCGGTGCCTGGCGCTGGACATCCGTCGCGCCCATATAGACGACGCAGGGGAAGCCGAAGCGCGCAGCGACGGTGGCCGAGGCCACGCCATGCTGGCCGGCACCGGTTTCCGCGATGATGCGCGTCTTGCCCATGCGCTTGGCGAGCAGGATCTGACCGATGCAATTGTTGATCTTGTGCGAACCGGTGTGGTTCAGCTCCTCGCGCTTGAAATAGATTTTTGCGCCGCCGAGATGCTGCGTCAGGCGCTCTGCGAAATAGAGCGGGCTCGGCCGGCCGATATAGTGGGCGCCGAGATCCTTCAGTTCCGCCTGGAACGCAGGATCGGTCTTCGCCTTGTCCCACTCGTCCTGAAGTTCGAGGATCAGCGGCATCAGGGTTTCGGCAACGAAGCGGCCCCCGAAAATGCCGAAACGGCCGTCCTCGTCCGGACCTTCGCGGTACGAATTCAGGTTGGGTGACTGGTTCACTTGCCTCTCCCTGCGACGGCGGTTTCGCGTTCCGCTTTTCGTGCCGCTTCAAAAAACGCTTCGATCAGGCCGAGATCCTTGACGCCCGGTGCGCTTTCGACGCCGGAACTGGCATCGATGCCCGGTGCGCCGGTCAGCCGGATGGCCTCGGCGAGATTATCCTTGTTCAGCCCACCGGAAAGCATGTAATCGACGCCGTCGTCAAGCAAATGCATGAGCGTCCAGTCGAAGGACACGCCATTGCCGCCCGGAAGTTCGGAGCCGGCAGGCGGCTTGGCATCGAACAGGAACCGGTCGGCGATGCCGATATAGGGTTCGATCTTCTTCAGATCGTCCGCGTCGCGCACCGAAAAGGCCTTCATGACAGGCAGGCCATAGACCGCCTTGACGTTCAGCACGCGTTCCGGGGTCTCGCTGCCGTGCAGCTGGAGAATGTCGGGTGAAAGCTGGTCGACGATCTCGTCGAGTTCGTCATTGTCGGCATTGACCGTGACGGCGACGATCTTCACGCGGCCGCGCACGCGATCCGCCAGACGCCCGGCATCCGAGGGCTCGATGTTGCGCGGGCTTTTCGGAAAGAAGATGAAGCCGATATGCGTGGCGCCGAGCGAAACGGCCTTGTCGACGGCCTCCTCGGTCTTCAGCCCGCAGATTTTTATGTCGAGTGGCTTACTGGGTTTCATGGGGAGGGAAGTCGCACGATTTTCCCGAAGAGTCGAGCCGAAAGACGGCGGCGAATCGTCCGGAACCGGCACCCTTGCATGACCGCGGGCCGGTCCCATATGGGGTGAAGACTATTGTATTACGCAATTCCGACGGAAAACCGCGTTCCGCACTTTTCCTGGTATTGCTTTGGACCGGAGACCTCCATGCGGCTCATCATTGCCATCCTTCTGCCCTTTCTCGTATTTTTCACCATCGGGCGGCCGATTGCCGGCATTATTTGCCTCATCTTGCAGATCACGCTGATCGGCTGGCTGCCGGCCGCCATCTGGGCCGTCTACGCGCTGGGGCAGTATAATACGGACAAGAAAATCCGGGATGCACTGGGAGAACGACGCTAGGTATCAGCCGAAATCCAGGGCGTGCAGCAGACTGCCGTTGCGCTTCAGCCAGCGTTTCGCCTCTTCCGTCGTCGGGCAGAGCTGTTCGCACAGCGCCCAGAAATCCGGGCTGTGGTTCATCTCGCGAAGATGCGCCACTTCGTGGGCCGCGAGATAGTCGATCACGCCGGGCGGCGCCATGGCGATGCGCCAGGAAAAGCTGAGCGCGCCATCGGCCGAGCAAGAACCCCAGCGGCTGCGGGTATCGCGCAATGTCAGCGACTTCACTTTCTTATCGATGCGGCCGGCGTGAACGGCGACGAGCCTGTCCAGCTCCAGCCGCGCCTCCTTCTTCAGGAAGTCGCTGATGCGGCGCGGGATGCTTTCTTCCATGCCTCCGACGCGCAGCACCGCCTCGTCATCGATGATCAAGGCTTCCGTCAGACCGCGCAGCCGGCCGGTCGCTTCTATGCGGTGGGGAACGCCGCGGATCATCACATAGCCGCCATCCGCCAGTTCGTTCGTCGTGCGGAACTTTGCCAGCTTGGTCATCAGCCAGCCCTGATGACGATCGAGGAAGTCGCGGATATCGCGCTCCGGCACGCCGTTCGGCACCGTCATGCGCAGCGCCCTGCCGCCGGGCTCGATGCGCAGCGTCAAGCGCGTTGCGCGAAAATCCCGCCTTATGGTGAGCGGCAGGCGCCTGCCATTGACGTCGACCTCACGCCTTTCCGGCGGGGGCGGCGTCTTCAGTGCCTTGCGCGGCTTGCGAAGCGAGGAAAACATGCTGCCTTTCATAGCCGATTCGGCCCCGACTGAAACGCCCCAACGAAAAAACCGGCGCCTGGGCGCCGGTCCTTGGTTCATCCATCCGGGCCCGTTCAGGTCGCCGGGAAGCCCGGGATGTCACTCTGGCCGTTGGCGCGGCGTTCGCGCATAAAACGGTCGAACTCCTCCTGGTCCTTGGCGCGACGCAGTTCGCGGCTATAGGCGTCGAACTCCCCGCGCATTTCGTCGAGCTTGCGGCGTTCCTCGTCGAGGCGGGCGAGTTCGGCGTCACGCCAGTCGTCGAAAGCGACATTGCCGGTGGCGGCGCGGAAGGCGGAACGGCCGCGACCGCCGCCGAACTTGCTGCGGCAGGAGGCGAACATGCCATCGAGATTGTCGTTGGCGTCTTTCTTGAAGGATTTCAGGCGATCGCCAAAAATGATGTAGGCGAGCATGGCGAGGCCGAGCGGCCAGAACACCACGAAGCCAAGCACCATCAGGGCGATGGTCGCAGGCGTCCAGTCCGGACGGATCAGTGCTGACTGGTTCATGTGCAATCTTCCTCACGATCGGCGGAAACCACCCTGGTTTCCGGTGAATCCGATGTGGGCAGAGCACGGGTCGCGTTCAAGACAATGCCCTACAAATTCGGGCAAGTGCCTGAAAGCGACCCGAAAAATCAGGCAGCGGCGATCGACTTGCCACCCTTGATGACACGCGGCATCGGTTTCGCCTTCGCGCTCCGGGCGTGTTCGTGCATGAACGCCAAGATGCGGGGCGCGATTTCCTTGCGGAAGCGCGAGCCGTTGAAGACACCGTAGTGGCCGACATCCGGCTGCATGTAGTGCATGCGCATGTGATCCGGAATGTTGGTGCAGATGGTCTGCGCCGCCTGGGTCTGGCCGACGCCGGAAATGTCGTCGTTCTCGCCTTCGACAGTCAGGAGCGCCACATTGCGGATCGCCGTCGTATCGACGGGGCGGGCGCGGTGCATCATCTCGCCCTTCGGCAGAGCGTGTGTCATGAAGACCGTTTCGACCGTCTGGAGATAGAACTCCGCCGTCAGGTCCATGACCGCCAGATATTCGTCGTAGAAATCCCGGTGCTTTTCGGCCGCGTCGCCGTCGTTCTTCACGAGATGCGCAAAGAACTCCTTGTGGGCGACGACATGGCGATCAAGGTTCATCGACATGAAGCCGGAGAGCTGCAGGAAGCCCGGATAGACCATGCGCATGACGCCCGGCTGCGGCCACGGCACCGGCATGATGACATTGTCGCGGAACCAGTCGATCGGCTTTTCTTCCGCGAGTTTGTTGACCGCGGTCGGGTTGATGCGCGTGTCGATCGGCCCGCCCATCAGCGTCATGCTGGAAGGCGACAGCGGATCGTTGTCAGCTTCCATGACGGCAACGGCGGCCAGCACCGGCACGGCCGGCTGGCAGACGGCAATCACGTGGGTATCCGGACCCAGCGCATGCAGCATCTGGATGACGTAGTCGATGTAGTCGTCGAGATCGAAGCTACCATCGGAAAGCGGCACCATGCGCGCATCCACCCAGTCGGTGATATGCACTTCCGCATGCGGCAGCAGCGCTTCGACCGTGCCGCGCAGCAGCGTCGCATAGTGGCCGGACATCGGCGCGACGATCAGGATTTTTGGGTCCTTGCGGTGGCCGGCCGGCAGACACCGTTCGAAATGGATCAGATTGCAGAAGGGCTGTTTCCAGACGATCTTTTCGTGAACCGAAATGGTCTTGCCGTCGACAACCGTGGTGGGAAGGCCGAATTCCGGCTTGCCGTAGCGGCGGGTGGTGCGCTCGAGCACTTCGAAGCCTGCGGCCATGGTGCGGCCGAACGTGGTATGCGTCAGCGGATTGAGCGGGTTGCGGAACGCCATGCGCATCTGGTCCGCGACGACACGCCAGGGTGCCATCATCGCATGATTGAGTTCGTACAGCTGATAATACATTCGACGCGTTACCCCATTTCCCGGTGCAAGGCCCAAGCCCGCTGCACCACCGGTTTCCGCAGATGCGAAAAGACTAACATGTTTTCGCTGCGTGGCAACACGCCGCGTGCCATCCTAAGCCCGCGAACCTTTCGCGGGCATGAACGCAATTCAGCCCTTCGCCGCGTTTGCGGCCCCGTCTAGCCGGCAAAGCGCACGATGGCCTTGATAAGGCCCGCCTTTTCCGCCGCCCAGCGAGCAAGGTCGAGGGGAACGCGCTGCAGCGTGGTGCGATGGGTGACGAGCCTGTCCACCGGGATCTGCCCCGCGCGGATCGCCTCCATCACATGCTCGAAGTCCAAACGCGTTGCATTGCGACTGCCGATCAGCATCATTTCGCGCTTGTGGAACTCCGGATCGGAGAAGCGGATCTCGTCCTTCACCACGCTGACCAGCACAAGAGCGCCGCCATGGGCGACATAGGCGAAGGCGGCTTCCATCGACGCCCCGTAGCCGGTCGCATCGAACACGACATCAAAACCGTCGCCGCCGGTTGCCGCGAGCACGGCCTCCGCCACCGTCGGGCCTGCAAGAATGCCGTCGTCGAAACCGAACCGCTCCTTCGCCATGGCGAGACGCTCCCGAGACGTGTCCATGAGCGCCACGGCGTGGCCGGCGATGCGGGAGAACAGTGCGGTGCCCAGGCCGATCGGTCCGGCGCCGATCACCAGGGCGCGGGAGCCGGCCGGCGCCAGCGAGCGGCGCACGGCATGGGCGCCGATCGCCAGAAACTCCACCGTCGCGGCTGCCTCCAGGGAGAGGCCGTCAGCCGGATAAAGATTATCGGCCGGGACGAGGATTTCCTCACAGAGCGCGCCATCCGTATGCACGCCGAGAACGCGGATCGCGGTGCAGCAGTTGGGCTTGCCCTTTCGGCAGGCGATGCAGGTACCGCAGGAAATATAGGGGTTCACCACGACAGGAGCACCGACAGCAAGTGCGCTCTGGCCGGCGTCGGTGACGATGGCGGAGACTTCGTGGCCCATCACCCGGGGATAGTCGAGGAATGGGTGTTTGCCTTCGAAGATGTGGTAATCGGTGCCGCAGATGCCGACATGGCTGACGGCGACGCGCACCCAGCCGTCGGGCGGTGCGCCCGGGTTTTCACGGACAACCATCTCCAGCCGGCCGGGTTCGATGCAGACGATGGCTTTCATCTCAGCGGCTTCCGCGGCGGCGCAGCTGGTCGAAATAGACGATGACGATGATCAACAGGCCGGTGATGATGCGCTGCCAGAACGAATTGACGTTCAGGAGGTTCGCGCCATTGTTGATGGTCGCCAGGATGAAGGCGCCGAGCAGCGGGCCGTGTACCGAGCCGACCGCGCCGAACAGGCTGGTGCCGCCGATGACCGACGAGGCGATCGCCTGAAGCTCCCAGCCTTCCGCCTGCGTGGCATTGCCGATGCCGATGCGCGAGGCGAGCAGCAGGCCGACGAAGGCAGCGCATGTGGCCGAGAGGATATAGGCGAGGTAGATCGTGCGGTTGACATTGACGCCGGACAGTCGCGCCGCCTCGCTGTTCGAGCCGACCGCGAACAGATAGCGGCCGAAGCGCGAGAGATGCAGGAAGACGAAGGCCGGGATCGCCACCAGGATGACCATCCAGAACAGGCTCGGCACGCCGAGAAAATCGGTGCGGGAGAAGTTGGTAAACCCTTCGTGGTTGATCGAGATCGTCGAGCCGTTGGTGATCAAGAGGCCGATGCCGCGCAAAGAGGTCAGCGTGGCGAGCGTGATGATGAAGGGCGGCAGGCCCATGCGCACGATGCCGAACCCGTGGAAGGCGCCGATCGCGACACCCATCAGCAGCGTCAGGATGATCGACGCCCAGAGCGGCACGCCGGCCTGAAGCAGCCAGGCGACGATGACGCTGCTGAAGCCGACGATCGCGCCGACGGACAGGTCGATGCCGGCGGTGATGATCACGAAGGTCTGGCCGACCGCGAGGATCGCCGTCATCGCTCCCTGACGCAGCACGTTGCTGATGTTGCCCGGCGTCCAGAAGGCATTGGTCGACAGGCCAAGCAGCAGCCAGAGGAACAGCAGGAGCCCGAGCAGCGTCAGGCCGAGCAGGATGTTGGTGCCCCTCTTCGGCGCCGGTGCGCTTTCCGTCGTCGTGTCCACGCTCATGTTTCTTCTCCTTGTTTTCGCGCGGCGCTCAGATGCCGATGGCCTGGGTCAGGACGTCCTCATGCGAGGCCACCCGGTGGTCGTGGCTGGCGACAAGCCGGCCGCCACGGAAGACATGCAGCCGGTCGGACAATTCGTAGACTTCCGGCAGGTAGGACGAAATGAGAATGATGCCGGCGCCCTTTTTCAACAGTTCGCCGAACAGGCGGTAGATTTCCGCCTTGGTGCCGACATCGACGCCGACCGTCGGCTCGTCGAAGATGAAGAGCCGGGCGCCATGGCTCAGCCATTTGCCGATGACGATCTTCTGCTGGTTGCCGCCGGACATGGCCGACGCCAGTACGCGGCGCGACGGGGTCTTGATGCGAAGATCGCGGATCTGCCGGTCGGCATTCGCCGCTTCGTCGCCCTTGCGGATCACCAGTCCGGAACTTAGCCGCTTCAGGACCGGCAGGTTGATGTTGAGGCCGATCGGCAGGTTGAGGCAGAGGCCCTGGTCGCGGCGGCTTTCCGGCGCCAGCGCGATGCCGAGTTCCATCGCGGTGCGTTCGTTGCGGATATCGACCTTCCTGCCGTCCCAAAAAATTTCACCGGAGGAAAGCGGCTGGCGGCCATAGAGGCCGAGCGCGAACTCGCTGCGGCCGGCACCGATCAGGCCGTAAAGGCCGACGATCTCGCCCGCGCGCACCGTGAGCGAGACATCCTCGAAACCCGGACCGGACAGCCCCTTCGTCTCGACGATGACATTGCCGATCGGCACCTTTTCCTTGTGGTAGATCTGCTCGATCGTGCGGTTGATCATCAGCGCGATCAGCTCGTTCTCGTTGGTCTCGCCGATGAGGCGCGTGCCGACATGGGTGCCGTCGCGCAGCACCGAGACGCGGTCGGCAAGCTCGAACACTTCCTCCATGCGATGGCTGATATAGACGATGGTGACGCCCTGATCGCGTAGCCGGCGAATGAGCCGGAAGAGCTGGGCCGATTCCTGGCGCGTCAGATAGGCAGTCGGTTCGTCGAAGATCAGGAAGCGAATGCCGCGCATCGCGGCCTTGGCGGTCGCCACCAGCTGCTGCTGGCCGATGGTGAGATTCTGGAGGGGTGCGGCGGCCGGCAGCTGGAAACCGAGATCATCGAGCACCGCCTGTGCCGCGCGCTCCATGGCGCCCTTGCGCATCAGCCCGTAGCGATCCATCTCGTCGCCGAGGAACATGTTGGCCGCGACTGAAAGGTGCGGGCAGAGCACCACTTCCTGATGCACGGCATTGATGCCGCGGGAAATCGCCTCGGTGGGGGTCGCCAGCTGCACGGGCTTGCCGCACCAGAACACCTCGCCTGCCGTGCGGCGGATGACACCGGTCAGGAGCTTGATCAGCGTCGATTTGCCGGCGCCGTTTTCTCCGACGATGGCGTGGATTTCGCCAGCGAGGAAGGTCACCGTCGCCGGTTTCAGCGCCTCGACAAGGCCGTATTTCTTCTGAAGCCCGCGCAGTTCGAGGATCGGCGCGCCGCGCGGCACCGTTTCGGATTCGGCGAGCTTCGCCTCGTCTTCATGCCGATGGCTGAGCTCTTCAAGGCTGCTCATCGCTGTCTCCTCCCGACTGCGTGGAAAGCGTCCCGCCCGGATCATGCGGCCCGGGCGGGAGATGGTCAAACGGTCAGATTTTCGGGTTCAGGAGCGCGTCGATCTTCGGATCGGCCATGTTCTCCTTGGTCACGAGATTGGCACCGGTATCGACGAAGGCTTCCACCTTTTCGCCCTTGGAGACCGCGAGCGCCGTCTTCACGCCGTCATAGCCCATGCGATAGGGGTCCTGCACGACCAGGCCGGCAAGCACGCCTTCCTTGAGGAAGCCGACGGTCTTTTCATCGCTATCGAAGCCGATGACCTTGATCTTGTCGCCGAGCTTGTTTTCGGCGATCGCCTGGCCGACGCCCTGCGCCATGATGAGGTTGGAGGCGAAGACCCCGACGAGGTTGGGGTTGGCGGTGATGAGGTCGGTCATCATGTTGAGGCCGGTGGTGGCCTGGCCGTCCGCATATTTATCCGCAACGACCTTCAGGCCCGGATACTTCGTCTTGACCTGATCGAGGAAACCCTCGCGGCGCTGATCGAGCGAGCCGACGCCCGGCAGGCTGGTGATGATGGCGATTTCGCCCTCTTCCTTGCCGGATACTGCCTTGATCGCGGCAGCAAGACCGTCCGCGGCGATGCGCCCGCCCTGCACGTTGTCGGTGGTCAGGAACGAGGTGAAGGCCTTGGAATCCGCGCCCGAGTCGATGCCGATGATCGGAACGGACTTCGCCGCCTCATCGACCGGCTTGCCGAGCGCCTTGAATTCCGTCGGCGAAATGACGACTGCGGCCGGGCCGCCCGCGACGGCGTTTTCAAGAATGGTGATCTGGCCGTTGATATCGGATTCCGACTGCGCGCCGAGTTCCGGCACGTTGACGCCGAGATCCTTGCCGGCAGCGCGGGCGCCGGCCAGCACGATCTGCCAGTAGAAGGACGTGGTGTCCTTGACGATGATCGGGATGGTGACGTCCTGCGCGAAGGACGCAGCAGGGGCCATGGTGGCGAGGACTGCGGCACCCGCCAGCGCCGTGAAGGCGCGGCGAGACAGAAGCGATCTTACAATGCTCATCAGATTTCTCCTCTCAGATGCTTCCTGTTCCTCTTTGGATCGGGCCGCAGGAAGCGAACAACTCGATCTTTTATCGATAAAAAACATTTATGGGGCAAACTATACCGGCCTGCCATCCTTGGCAAGCAAGCAATTCTCTCTAAAAAGGCTGCATTTCCAAGCGTTCCAGTCCATTGCCCTCCGTCCTCCCAAACGGTGGCTGCCGGGTATTTGGATCATTTACGCAACTCCGGACGCAAAACCGCTGCGCACGTTTGCTGGAGTTACCCTAGACCCGGAAGACCTCATGCGGGTGCACGACACCCTTCTTCAGAATGATGTTGCCATAAAGCCGGAATTCCGTCGTCGCGACAATATAGGCCGCCTTCTTCGCCATCTCATAGAAGGCAAAGCGCTCGACCGCATGGACGGTGAAATCGCCGGCCAGTTCGCGCACCACATCCTGAAACGTCACGCAGATCTCGGGAACCGCCGTCGGATCGCCAACAACCTCCATGCGCCAGGCGGTTTGCGGCACGAACGTATCGAGCGGCATATGCGCCAGCACCGCTTCGGTGATCGACACGGCATCGACGCCGTCCGCCCGAATCACCTTGGGGCCTAGAAAACTCGACGGGAAATTCGCATCGGCGATAACGATATGGTCGCCATGGCCCATGGTCCTGATCGCGTGCAGCAGGTCCGGCCCGAGCAGCGGATGAATGCCTTTCAACATGGTTTTGCGATCCTCCCAGATCGACATTACTGCCGGACGGCCTCTTCTCCCAGTTCGGGCGCCACCAGCGTGTATGGCTCGAAAGCCGGGTAAATATCCTTTGGTACATCCATGCGCGCGAGCGCCATGTTGCGGCGCAGGCTTTCGGGCTTTGCGGTGCCGAGCAGGACGGACGCCACGGCCGGGTGTTGCAACGGGAAATGCAGGGCCGGTGCGGCAAGCGGCAGACCCTTCTCCTCAGCAATCCCCGCCATTGCGCCAACCTTGGCCATGATATTCGGCGTCGCCGGCATATAGTCGAAATGCGCGCCCCCGACCGGGCCGGTCGCAAGGATGCCGGAATTGAAGACGCCACCGACCACCAGCGACGTGCCCTTTTCCACGCAGAGCGGCAGAAGCGCGTCCACCGCCGAGCGATCGAGCAGCGTGTAGCGGCCGGCGAGTAGGATGGCGTCGAGATCGGCATGGCGCATGACATCGAGGCAGACGGGAACCTCGTTCACGCCGAGCCCGAAGGCGCTGATGACGCCCGTGGATTTCAGCTCGCCAAGCGCCTTGAGCCCGGAGTCGAGCAACTGGCGAAGGTAGACGGCATTGCGCTCGGCACCGTGCGTATAGACGCCGATATCGTGCACATAGAGAATATCGATACGGTTGAGCCCGAGCCGGGCATAGCTCAATTCGACGGAACGCATGATGCCGTCATAGCTGTAATCGTAGAGGGCATCGAAGGGCAGCGGATCGACAAAACCATAGTTCGGCACCTTGTCGTCCGGCACTGGCACCATGACACGGCCGACCTTTGTGGACAGCACATAGCTACCCTTCGGCTTCTCGCGCAGAAAGTCGCCGGTGTAACGCTCGGCGAGCCCAAAGCCGTACCAGGGCGCGGTATCGAAATAACGAAGCCCCTCGTCCCAGGCTGCATTTAGTGTGGCCATCGCGGTGTCGCGCGGGCAGGCGCGGTACAGCCCGCCAAGCGATGCCGTGCCGAAACTGAATTCGGTGACGGCAAGAGCCGTCCTCCCGATGGTCCTCGTCTTCATGCGGCCTCCCCGCCGATGTCCTCTCATCGGCGTTTTGTCTTTTATCGACAATAGACAGATCGTCGTCAATGGGTAATATGCAGGAAGGAGGAAGCGGGAGGATGACAGCGGACGGCGCGTTATGCACCGGGCGTCTGGCCATTTGCCCGGTCAGCCATTAAGGGACGCGACACCTCAGGAACCGGCGGCACCCATGGCCAAACAGAACAATGTCTTCAAGGACGCCTTCAATCGCTGCGTCAAGCTGCTGGAACAGACGGCGAGCCTGCCGTCCGAGCCGGAACTTGGCGCCACGCTCGGCGTTAGCCGCACGACCGTGCGGGCGATCCTGACCCGGCTGGAAGACGTCGGCCTGCTGACCTGGGAAAAGCGGCGCAAGATCGTGCTGAGAAAACCCGTCGCCGCCGATTATTTTCCCACCGAGGAGACGGATTCGCTTTCCGAAATCATCGAGCGCAGTTTCATGCGCCGGATTCTCGCCGGCGGTGCCGAGCCCGGCATGCAGATCAACGAGCTGGAGCTGGCCCGCGAGATCGGCATCGGCACGACCAGCGTACGCGAGTTCCTGATCCGCTTCAGCCGCTTCGGGCTCATCGAAAAGCGGCCGAACAGCCATTGGGTGCTGAAGGGGTTTACCCGCGAATTCGCGTTGGAGCTGACGGAAGTGCGCGAAATGTTCGAACTGCGCTCAGCCGCCGCGTTCGCGCGCCTGCCGGAGGATCATCCGGCCTGGCAGGAGCTCGATGCGATCGAGGCCGTGCATCACGCGATCCTCGCCGATATCGACGATCGTTACCTGGATTTCTCCGAACTCGACGAGCGTTTTCACCTCCTGGTGCACCGCGCCTCGAAGAACCGTTTCATCGTCGATTTCTACGATGTGATCGCCATCGTCTTTCACTATCACTACCAGTGGAACAAGACGAATGCCCGCCAGCGCAATGCCCGCGCGCTTGAGGAGCATCTCGCCTATATCGCCGCCCTGCGCTCGCGCGATGCGATCGAGATCGAGCTCGCCTGCCGGCAGCATCTCAAATCGGCGCGCGAAACGCTCCTGCAATCCATCAACTGAGATGACCGCCATGCCGACGCCTATCGTGCAATTCGGAACCAGCCGCTTTCTGCAGGCGCATGCGGATTTTTTCATCAGCGAGGCTTTGGAAAAGGGCGAGGCGCTCGGCCCCATCACCGTCGTCCAGACGACCGGTTCGCCCGAACGCGCGGGACGCCTCGCCGCCCTGACGGTGCCGGGCGGCTATCCCGTCATCGTGCGCGGCCGACAGGACGGCCGTGACATCGAGCGCGAACAGCGGGTGACCAGCGTCACACGCGCACTTTCGACGGTAAGCGATTGGGATGAAGTCCAGCGGGTTTTTCGCGAGGAAGCCGATGTCGTGCTGTCGAACACCGGCGACACCGGCTACGAAGTGGGGCACAACGATCGTGCCGGACCGGTTCCGGCCTCGTTTCCCGGCAAGCTTCTGGCGCTGCTCCACGACCGTTTTCAGGCAAATTCGCGCAAGCTGACCGTACTGCCCTGCGAGCTCGTATCCAGAAATGGCGACGTGCTTAAGCAACGGATCCTCGACCTCCAGGCCGACCGTTACCCGGAGTCTGAATTCCGCGAATGGCTGCAGGCCGACGTGCTCTGGGCCAACACCTTGGTCGACCGGATCGTCTCCGAACCGATCGAACCGGCCGGCGCGGTGGCGGAACCCTACGCGCTGTGGGCAATCGAAAACCAGCCAGGCCTGACCGTGCCGTGCCGGCACCCCGCCATCCACATCGTCGACGACCTGGCGCCCTATGAAAAACTGAAACTGCACATCCTCAATCTCGGCCACACCGTGCTGGCCGATTTCTGGATGAAGGAAAACCGGCCGGCGGACGAGACCGTGAAGGCGATGCTGCGTGATGCGAGCATCCGGCAACGGCTGCTTTCCATCTACGAAGCCGAGGTCATCCCCGGCTTCGCCGCGAAGGGTTTGCGCGGGGAAGCCGAAGCCTATGTCGCAGCAACAGTGGAGCGTTTCGACAATCCGTTTCTCGATCACCGCATGCGCGACATCGCCAACCACCACGCGGAAAAGCTCGTCCGCCGCCTCATCGATTTCCATGCCTGGACGCCTGATGTCCCGAAGCCGGGGCTGCTGGAAATCGCTGGCGTTCAGTAACCGCCGCCGCGCTTGTCCGACACGTCTTCGCCAAGGAAGCGGCGGCGAAGGCCGTCAACCGCCGAAACGAGGCAGTTCACGTCGGTGCCGATGGCCATGAAGTCCGCACCAAGATCGCGGTAGACCTCGGCCTGCGGCAGCGAAACGGTCATGATGCCGCGTGCCTTGCCGTGCGCCTTGGTGCGCGCGAAGATATGGGTGATCGCTGCCAGGACCTCCGGGGCGCCCGGATTACCAAGGTGGCCCATATCCGCCGCGAGATCCGATGGGCCGATGAAAATGCCATCGACACCCTCGACCGCCGCGATTTCGTCGACCGCCGCAAGGCCCGCCTTGTTTTCGACCTGCACGATCAGGCAGATCTGCTCATTGGCGGTCGTTATATAATCCGGCGTGCGGTTGAAATCGCTCGCCCGGCCGAGGCCGGCGCCGACACCGCGGATGCCATGCGGCGGGTAGCGGACGGCGCGCACCAGAGCCTCCGCCTGCGCAGCCGATTCGACCATGGGAATGAGGAAGGTCTGGGCGCCCTGATCAAGCAGCTGCTTCAGGATCCAGGCCTCGCCCATCGGCGGGCGAACCATGGCATGGGTGGCCGAATGACGCAGCGCGCCGACCTGCGCACTCATCAACGGCATGTCGTTCGGGCCATGTTCGCCATCGATCAACAACCAGTCGTAGCCGCTCGTCGAGAGAATTTCCACGGCATAGGCGCTGCCGAGGGCTGCCCAGAGCCCGAGCTGGAACCGACCGTCGCGAAGCGCGGCCTTGAAGGCATTTTTGGGTGCTGACACGATTTTCCCTCTCAAAACAGAAACCGGCCGGACGGTGCCGGCCGGAGCTTGCTCTCGAAATGTCTCAGGCGATGCCGCCGAGGCAGACATATTTGATCTCGGTGAATTCCTCGATGCCGTAGCGCGAGCCCTCGCGGCCGAGACCGGAGAGTTTTACGCCGCCGAACGGGGCTTCCGCCGTCGAGATCAGGCCGGTATTGACGCCGACCATGCCGTATTCCAGGGCCTCGGCGACGCGGAACACCCGCGAGAGTTCCTTGGCGTAGAAATAGGAGGCAAGGCCGAACTCCGTGTCATTCGCCTGGGCGATGACGTCATCCTCGTCCTTGAAGCGGAAGAGCGGCGCGACGGGGCCGAAGGTTTCTTCGCGCGCAACTGCCATGTCCGGCGTTACGTCGGCAATGACGGTCGCCTCGTAGAACGTGCCGCCGAG
This sequence comes from Shinella sp., assembly GCF_052438155.1. Taxonomy (NCBI): domain Bacteria; kingdom Pseudomonadati; phylum Pseudomonadota; class Alphaproteobacteria; order Hyphomicrobiales; family Rhizobiaceae; genus Shinella; species Shinella sp. The sequence goes on from NZ_JBQVPI010000016.1 coordinate 30,530, forward strand.
CGCGTGGCGCTTGCCGCCCTGCAAGACCCGGCCACCCTTCTTGACCGCGTCGGAAACGTGCTCCTCGACCTTTTCAAGCGCTGACGTATCGATCAGGGGCCCGAGAATCACGCCCTCGTCAAAACCGTTGCCGGTCTTCAGTTTACCGACGGCCGTCGCGAGCTTTTCCGAGAAGGCGTCATAGACGGCATCCTGCACATAGATCCGGTTGGCGCAGACGCAGGTCTGGCCATTGTTGCGGAATTTGGCGATCAGCGCGCCTTCGACGGCCGCATCGAGATCGGCATCGTCGAAGACGATGAAGGGCGCATTGCCGCCAAGCTCGAGGCCGAGCTTCTTGATGGTCGGGGCGCACTGCTTGTAGAGTTCGGCGCCGATTTCCGTCGAGCCGGTGAAGGTGAGCTTGCGCACGGTCGGGTTTGCGGTCATTTCCGCACCGATTTCGCGGGCAGAGCCCGTGATGACGGAAAACAGGCCGGCGGGCAGGCCGGCGCGTTCGGCGAGAATGGCGATCGCGATTGCCGAGAACGGCGTCTGCGAGGCGGGTTTCAGCACCATGGCGCAACCGGCGGCGAAGGCGGGTCCCGCCTTGCGGGTGATCATGGCGTTGGGGAAGTTCCAGGGCGTAATGGCCGCGACGACGCCGATCGGCTGCTTCATCACGAGAAGACGCTTGTCCTTCTGGTGGCCGGGAATGATATCGCCGTAGAGACGACGGGCTTCTTCGGCAAACCACTCGACGAAGCTTGCGCCATAGACGATTTCGCCGGTGGCTTCGGCGAGCGGCTTGCCCTGTTCCATGGTCAGGATGCGGCCGAGATCGTCCTTGTTCTCGATCATCAGCTCGAACCACTTGCGCAGCACGCCCGAACGCTCCTTGGCGGTGCGGGCGGCCCAGCCCTTCTGGGCGGCAGCTGCCGCATCGATCGCTTCCTTGGTCTCCTTGGCGCCGAGCTTCGGAACATAGCCGACCAGCTCGCCCGTCGCGGGGTTCTTCACGGCGATGCCGTTCGAATCCGCGTCGATCCAGCGCGTGCCGACAAGGGCTGCCTGGCGCAGCAGGCTCGGGTCTTTCAGGCTCATCGGATATCTCCCATTTCACGATGCCGTTTCTCATGTGTCGCAAGGGTTATATTGCCTTCGCACCCCCTTCGACAATGCGACAGACATGCGATTTTACCGCTTGCGGCAGCCGGCGGCGGGGCTAAGGTCGGGACGCAATTTCTGACATTCGAGGCTTGTTATGACCCATCCTACCGGCCGCATTGCGGACCACACGATTGCCCCCCTCTTCCTTGACCGCTGGTCACCCCGCGCCTTCACCGGCGAAGGCATGCCGCAGACGACGCTGCTCTCGCTCTTCGAGGCGGCACGCTGGGCGCCGTCGGCCGCCAACGGCCAGCCGTGGCGCTTCGTCTACGGCCATCGCGGCACCGAGGCCTTCGACACGATCTACAACACGCTGGACGAGGGCAACCGCCGCTGGGCCGACAAGGCCTCCGTGCTCGCCGTGATCATCTCGCAGACCCACCGCAAGACCGCCGACGGCGAGATGCGGCACGCCTATACCCATGCCTTCGATACGGGCGCCGCCTGGGCCTACCTCGCCCTGGAGGCGACGCGCGCCGGCTATCACGCGCACGGCATGGGCGGCATCGACCGGGAAAAGGCCATGCAGGTTCTCGGCGTTCCGGAGGGTTTTCGCGTGGAAGCGGGACTGGCGATCGGCAAGATCGCGCCGAAGGAGACGCTGCCGGAGGATCTCATGAAGCGCGAGGTGCCGAGCACGCGCAAGCCAGTTGAGGAGTTCATCTCCGAAGGCACATTCACCGCCTGATCCTCGAAATGAAAGAGCCGCCTTTCGGCGGCTCTTTTCGGATCAGATGTCGAGGTTCGCCACGCTGAGGGCGTTTTCCTGGATGAAGTCGCGGCGCGGCTCCACCTCGTCACCCATCAGGCGAGAAAACAGCCCGTCGGCATCCGTTGCATCCGGAACCCTCACCTGCAGCAGCGAGCGGACGTTCGGATCGAGCGTCGTTTCCCAGAGCTGCTCGGCATTCATCTCGCCGAGACCCTTGTAGCGCTGCATCGAAAGGCCCTTGCGGCCGGCCGCGAAGACGGCATCCAGCAGGGCGCGCGGGCCGGTGATTTCAAGCTGGCCATCCTTGCGGCGCAGCACCGGCGGCGGCGCGTAGGTTTCCCGGAAGCGCACGGAAAGCTGGTCGATGTGACGTGCATCGGCCGAGCCGATCAGCGCCATGTCGACATGGGCGGATTCCTTGACGCCGCGCACCATGCGCTCGAGACGCAGGCCACCATCGGTCGCGACAGACCCCGTCCAGCCGCGCTCCGTTTCTTCGGCGATCAGGTCGAGCCGGCGAGCCACCTCTTCCGCCTTGGCCGCATAGGCCTCGCGGTCGTGGCTGAGTTCGAGGTTCAGGGCACCGGAAATGGCAGCCTGTTCGACGATCGATCGGCTGTAACGCGAATGCAGGCCATCAAGCAGCGAACGCAGGCGCAGCGCATCCTGGATCAGCTCGCGGATATCCTGGCCGGCGCGAACCTCGCCGGAAGCCAGTTCCAGCGTGGCATCGTCGAGGCCGGTATTGATCAGGTACTCTTCCAGAGCCTTCTCATCCTTCAGGTACTGGCTCGATTTGCCGCGCGCCACCTTATAGAGCGGCGGCTGGGCGATGTAGAGATGGCCACGCTCGATCAGTTCCGGCATCTGGCGGAAGAAGAAGGTGAGCAACAGGGTACGGATATGCGCGCCGTCCACGTCGGCGTCCGTCATGATGATGATCTTGTGGTAGCGCAGCTTGTCGGCGTTGAACTCGTCTTTGCCGATCGACGTGCCGAGCGCGGTGATCAGCGTGCCGATTTCCTGGCTGGACAGCATCTTGTCGAAACGCGCACGCTCGACGTTCAAGATCTTGCCGCGCAACGGCAGGATGGCCTGGTTCTCACGCGAACGGCCCTGCTTGGCCGAACCGCCGGCCGAATCACCCTCAACGAGAAAAACTTCGGACTTTGCCGGATCACGCTCCGAGCAGTCGGCGAGCTTGCCGGGCAGCGACGAGATGTCGAGCGCGCCCTTGCGCCGCGTCAGTTCACGCGCCTTGCGGGCGGCCTCGCGGGCGGCAGCCGCCTCAACGACCTTGCCGACGAGGATTTTCGCGTCCGACGGATGCTCTTCGAACCAGGTGGACAGTGCCTCGTTCACGAGGTTTTCCACGGCAGGTCGAACTTCCGACGAGACGAGCTTGTCCTTGGTCTGCGAGGAGAATTTCGGATCGGGCACCTTGACGGAGAGCACCGCCGTCAGCCCTTCGCGGCAGTCTTCGCCCTGCAGCGTCACCTTTTCGCGCTTCATGATGCCGGACGTGTCGGCATAGGAAACGACCTGGCGGGTCAGCGCACCGCGGAAGCCCGCCATATGCGTGCCGCCGTCGCGCTGGGGAATGTTGTTGGTGAAGCAGAGCACGTTCTCATGGTAGCTGTCGTTCCACCACATCGCGACCTCGACCGTGATGCCGTCCTTCTCGCCGCGGATGGCGATAGGCTTCGACACCAGCGGCTTCTTGGCCCGGTCGAGATATTGCACGAAGGCTTCAAGGCCGCCCTCGTACATCAACTCGTCCTGCCTGACATCCGAGTGGCGGCGATCGGTGAGCACGATGTGCACGCCGGAATTCAGGAAGGCCAGTTCGCGCAGGCGATGTTCAAGTGTCGAATAGATGAACTCGATGTTCGAGAACGTGTCGGGGGACGGCAGGAAGGTCACTTCCGTACCGGTCTCGGCACCGCATTCGCCGGTCGCCGCCAGGGGCGCATCGGGCACGCCGTGGGTGAAGCTCATTTCGAAGATCTTGCCGGCGCGGCGGATCTTCAGCTTCAGCTTGACGGAGAGCGCATTTACCACCGAAACGCCCACGCCGTGCAGACCGCCGGAAACCTTGTAGGAGTTCTGGTCGAACTTACCGCCGGCATGCAGCTGGGTCATGATGACCTCGGCCGCCGAGACGCCCTCTTCCTTGTGGATGTCGGTCGGGATGCCGCGGCCGTTGTCGGTGACCGTCACGGAACCGTCCGCATTGAGCGTCACAGTCACGATATCCGCATGGCCGGCAAGCGCTTCGTCGATCGCGTTATCGACAACCTCGTAGACCATGTGATGCAGACCCGAACCGTCATCGGTATCGCCGATATACATGCCAGGGCGCTTGCGCACGGCGTCGAGGCCCTTCAGGACCTTGATCGAATCTGCGCCATACTCGGCCGGGCCGTTTTCGGTCTCGGGTGTGTCAGTCATTCAAACGTCTTTCCAGAAGTTTCGCGGAAGGCGGGAAGCGCGGCGAATCACCGCTTTCCAAGTCCTTGAATATAGGGATTTTGCCCTCAAGTTCCAAACCTGAGAGCGCGTAAACACGGCAGAATTCAGGGAATCAACCGGGTTTTACCCGGGAATTGCAAGCTTTTTCGAGAATACCAGCAAGACGGCGCACCGTAGCGGGTGGCAGGTTGCGAATTTCCGCCGAAAGCCGGTTGGCAAAAGCCGTGTATTCCGGCGGCAGGCCGGCCGTATCGACCACAACACGCGGGTCTGAAATCTGGGCAATGCGGAAAAGTTCTTCCGCTTCGTCCCAGATGACGTTGAAATAACCGGCAACCCGCTGGAGGAAATCGAAGCTCGGCATGCCGCGCTTGCCATGCTCCAGTGCCGACAAATAGGCAGGGCTGACGCCAAGCGCCTGGGCCATGTCCTTCTGCGACACACCCTTGCGGTCGCGCAGATGCCGGACCGCCTTGCCAAACGGCGTCGTCATGGCTTTTCCCCCGGCTGGCGGGCGAGCCGCACATAGAGCGCACCCTCCCCACCATGGTTGCGTGCCGCCGCCTCGTAGGACGAGATCAGCGGCCGGAATTCCGGCAGCGAGAACCACAGCGGCACCGCCCGCTTCAGGGCGCCGTCACTACCGAGCGAGGTGCCCTTGCCGGTGATGACCAGCACATGCCGCAGGCCCCGCGCATGCGCCTTGATGAGGAAGCCGAGCAGGAAACCGTGCGCCTCGCTCTGGATCATGCCATGCAGGTCGATGCGCGCTTCCAGTGCCAGGCGGCCCTTGGCGATCTTGCGCTTGACGGGCCGCTCCAGCGGATGGTGGCGGGTTTCCTTGCCGCGGGCGGCGGTGAGGGCAATGCCTTCCGCAGCTGGCTTGTCGGCCTTCGCCTTTTTCGGCTCCGGTGCTTTCTGCTCCTCGGCCTTTTCCGCGAAGACGGCTTCGAACTCCGTCAAGGCATCGAGTTTGCCCGGCATTGCGCGCGTGCTGCGCGCCACCTTGCCCCAGAGAATGCGGTCCTCGCTCGAGAGCGTCTTATCCTTCGGCATCGAGGTATCGCCCCGCAGCCGTCTTGGGGATGAGGATATGGAAGGTCGCCGCATTGCGCACATGACCCGCCAGCGCACCCGCCGCATCCCCCGAACCGGTAAAAATATCGCCGCGCGCCGGGCCGACGATGGCCGTTCCCGTATCGAGCGCCAGCATCAGGCGCCGGAAGGGTTTTCCGCCGTCCATATGGGTGAGGCTATCGCTGGAGATGAAGAACGGCAGGCCGAACGTATGGATCATCCGGTCGACCGCCAGCGAGCGGCCGGCGACCAGCGGAACCTTGGCGGCGGCGATCGGCCCGAGCGAATCATCGGTTACCGCCGCTTCCTTGAAGAAGATGAAGGAGCGGTTGTGCCAGAGCACGTCGTCGACCTGGCTCTCATGGCGTGCGAGCCAATCGCGGATCGAGCCCATGGAGACCGTCGCCGCGTCGATCTCGCCGCGATCGATCAAAAACTTGCCGATCGGCGAGAACGGGTGGCCGCTTTTCGCGACGTAGGTGATGCGCTTGACGCACCCGTCCGGATAGACAAGCCGTGCGGCGCCCTGCACATGGGCGAAGAACACATCCACCTTAGAGCGGGCATAGGCGATTTCCAGCCCGCAGCCTGCGAGGTAGCCCCGTTCGATTGTGCCGCGATCCGGATGTTCGACGATCATGCCATCCTTCAGCTGGCCGAACGCAAAACCCGGCGCGAAACCGGCCGGGCGATTGCTGTCGTCGATATCGACCAGATCGTCCGGCCGGGAATAGAAGGGATAGCGATATTCCGCATCGGGCTTGGCCCGCACAGCCACCTCCGGCTCGTAGAAGGCCGTGACGAAACCGGCAGAGCCATCCACCTTGTCGATCAGGAACGGCACGCAGTGAGCCTCGAAAAACGCCCGCACCGCGACGGCGCCTTCCGGCATTTCGTCAGCGGCGGCATCCAGCAAGGTCAAAAGCTCGCCGGCGGTGATGCCAAGCGAGCCTGTCTTGTAGGGTTTTGTCGTGCGGATGTGCGCGCGACAGCGATCCATCGCCGCCATCAGCGGCGTTGGATCATCGTCGTCCCAGCCGGGAAGCGCGGAAAACCGGGCCGGAACCAGGCGGTACTCCATTATAGGGCCTCGCTCAGCCTTCCGATTCGGTGGCGATCAGCTTCCAGTTCGGATCGCGCGAACGGATGTCGCGGGCAAAGGTCCACAGATCGTTGACTTCCGCCACCGTCTCCGCATCGCCTTCGACCAGTGCGCCGGCCTTGTCATAGGTGGCGGAGATCAGCTGGCTGATGATGCGCAGCGTCACGTTCACTTCGCTATCCTTGACCTCGGCCCCGACGATATCGGCCTTTTCGATGCCGACGAAGCTGGAGCGAACGACCTCGCCCTTGCTCTCACGTTCGGAAATCGCAGCATCGAAGCCTTCGTAGACTTCACGCGACAGGAGGTTGCTCAGTGCCTTGCGGTCGCCGTCCGCAAAGGCGACGACGATCATCTCGTAGGCCATGCGGGCGCCATTGACGAATTCCTTCGGATTGAAGGATGGGTCAATCTTGACGACGCTACGCAAGTATTCGTTGAGCGGCGTGCCGGGTGCAACGAAGCTATCGACGGAGGCATAGGGGTTCTCCTCCTCGTCGGTGCCGTCACGCTTCGGCAGCGTGACCACCTTGCCGCGATCGGCCGAATCAGCCTCCCCAACGCTCTCGCGTTTGGAATAGGGATCGAAGGGCGGGCGCTCGCTGCCGGTGCGACGGCCAAGAACGCTGCGCAATTGCAGGAAGATGACCACCGCAGCCACAAGGAAGAAAATCGTTACAAAGTCGAATGAGCCCATTATCGATCCGAAACCGGTTCCTGTTTTTCTTTTCTATCCCCATATAGTCCGCAAAGCCGGATCATTCAAATGGCGATGACGTGAATGCGACCAAGACGCGCGGAATAGGTGTCGGCAGTATCGATCCCGGCGAATCTATGCGACAGTCAAGACCATGCTAAGACGTCTTATTCCCCTCTTCATTCTTTTGCTGCCGCTGGCGGAAATCGCCTGTTTCATTGTTGTCGGACGACGAATCGGCCTGTTTCCGACGCTGTCGCTCGTCGTGCTTTCGGCCGTTGCCGGCATCGTCCTGATGCGCATCCAGGGTTTTGGCGTCCTCAACCGGTTGCGGCAGTCGGGCCAGGAGGGTCGCGCGCCCGGCAAGGAGCTGCTCGACACGGCGATGATCCTCATTGCCGGCATCCTGCTGCTCATTCCGGGTTTCCTGACCGATATCGTCGGGCTCGCGCTTTTTCTTCCGCCGGTCCGCAGCTTTCTGTGGAACCGGTTGATGCGCAACGTGGTTGTGGTCGATATCGGCGGCGCGCGGCCGGACAATCGGCCGAGAACCGACCCGCAGCGCACCATCGATCTCGACGACGGCGACTTCCGTCGTGACGACCGGCCCTGAGGCCCGAGGGTTGTAAGCCCGGGGCCGAAATGATAGATGGCCTGACTTTCTTAAGTCCCCGAGGATCGTTTCCATGACCGACGCAGTGTCCGACAATTCCGCCGCGAGCCCTTCGCTCAACATCCTGGCGCAGTATGTGAAGGATTTCTCCTTCGAAAACCCGGGCGCACCGCGGTCGCTGCAGGCCCGTGACAAGGCGCCGGCGATCAATATCAGCGTCAACGTCAACGCCAACCCGCTTTCCGAAACGGACTTCGACGTCATCCTGTCGCTGAACGCCGAAGCCAAGGACGGCGACAAGATGCTGTTCAACGCCGAGCTCGCCTATGGCGGCGTCTTCCGCGTCACGGGTTTCCCGCAGGAGCACATGCTGCCGGTTCTCTTCATCGAGTGCCCGCGCCTGCTCTTCCCCTTCGCGCGCCAGATCATTTCCGACGCCACCCGCAACGGCGGCTTTCCGCCGCTGATGATCGACCCGATCGACTTTGCCCAGATGTTCAGCCAGCGCATGGCCGAAGAACAGGTCAAGGCCAAGGTTCAGGCCAACTAAACCGACTTACAATTTTTCAAACAACGACGCCCGGCCACTTGGTGACCGGGCGTTTTCTTTTGCGTTACAATAATGAGCCGGATTCAGGCGTCGTACTTCGCCCAGATCGCCTTGTCGCCCATCGTGCCCACCATGGCAGCGTGCGCGGCTTTCTCTTTCTCGGTAAGGCGGGCCGCAAGCGGCTTCGGCCGCACGCCGTGTTGCAGGGCAACCTCATCCTCGGCCTCGACCAGGGTCCTGCGACCCATTTCGGCCGTGCCGAGGCCAAGTGCAGCCTGCCGGCCGCCGAGCATTTCGATATAGACTTCGGCGAGTAGTTCGGAGTCGAGCAGTGCGCCGTGTTGCGTGCGGTGCGAATTGTCGATGCCGTAGCGCCGGCAGAGGGCATCGAGCGAATTCGGCCCCATCGGATGTTTTCGGCGCGCCAGCGCCAAGGTGTCCGTCACCCGTTCCTGCAGGATCGGCGGCCGGCCGAGCCGGTCCAGCTCGGCATTCATGAAGCCCATGTCGAAGTTGGCATTGTGCGCGACCCATCGAGCCTCGCCAAAGAAGTCGAGGATTTTTTCAACCACCTCGCCGAAGGAGGGTTTGTCCTTCAGGGATTCGTCGGTGATGCCGTGCACGGCAAGCGCATCGGGATGGACCTTGCGGTCGCCCGGATTGATATAGAGGTGGAGCGTGCGGCCGGTGGGAAAATGGTTTTCCAGCTCCACGCCGCCGATCTCGATGACGCGGTCGAGCTTGTTGTCGAGGCCGGTCGTTTCCGTATCGAAGATGATCTCGCGCATCAGTCCTGCCGTCCCTTCAAGCTATGGGTTTGCTTTGACGCAATTCCAGCAAAACCTCTTCCACCTGTTTGCGCGCCGCTTCAAGCCCCCGGCCCGTATCGATGAGGAAATCGGCCCGCCGGCGCTTTTCCGCATCCGGCATCTGGCGCGACAGGATCAACTCGAATTTTTCCGCCGTCATGCCGGGGCGGGCAAGCACCCGCTGCCTTTGCGTCTCCGAATCACAGGTGACGACGACCACCTTGTCCACCCGCTTTTCGCCGCCCGTTTCATAGAGCAGCGGAATATCGAGCAGCACGAGCATCGATCCGTTCCGACGCTCCGTATCAAGAAAGGCGTTTTCCCGCGCCCGCACAAGGGGGTGGATGACGGCCTCCAGCTCGCGAAAACGCTCGGGCGCCTGCGCCAGAACAGCCGACAACGCTTTCCGGTCGATGGCATCGCCGTTCAGCGCCTCGGGAAATCGCTCGGCCACCGGCGCCACGGCCTCCCTTTGATACAGGTCATGAACCGTTGCATCCGCATCGTACACCGGCACACCCAGATCGGAAAACATCTGAGCAGTCGTCGACTTTCCGGTCCCGATCGATCCGGTGAGGCCGAGCACGATCATCAATGGGCCTCCATATCCGCAAGGATCCGTCGACGCAGTTCTGCATCGACGGTCGGTCTTTGACCAAACCACTTTTCGAAGCCGGGTGCCGCCTGGTGCAACAACATGCCGAGGCCATCCACCGTGGCAAACCCCTGCGCCTTCGCCTGGCTGAGAATGGGCGTGACCAGGGGTACATAAACGATGTCCGTCACCACCGCGCCCTGGGCGAGCGGCGAAAAATCGAAATCCGGCGCCGGCTCTCCGTCCATGCCAAGCGACGTCGTGTTGACGAAAAGCCCGGCCGCTTTCGACACTTCAGACAAGGCTGCCATGTCGTGCGCATGGACCTTTGGCCCAAAACGGTCGGCCAGTTCCTGCGCCCGCGCGACGGTGCGGTTCACCACATGAATTTCACCGACACCACGATCGCGCACGGCCTGGATGATCGCCCGGCTCGCCCCTCCTGCCCCGAGAACAACGGCGCGATCGGTCTTGTCCCAACCCGGTGCAGCGGCATCGAGATTGGCAAGAAAACCAAAACCGTCCGTGTTCGTCGCGTGAAGCGCACCGTCCTCGAGCCAGAGCGTGTTCGAGGCTCCGAGTTCTTCGCTCAGGGCATCCGGCCTGTCGGCCAGCGCAAAGGCCGTCTCCTTGTGCGGGATGGTCACATTGCCACCGATGAAGCCGGATTCACCACTCTTCAACCGAGAAACGAAGCCGGCGAAATCCTCTGGCGAAATCTCTTGGCGCGTGTAGGAACCATGAATCCCCAGGGTTTCCAGCCAGTAGCCGTGAATGAGCGGCGAGCGGGAATGTTTGACCGGGTAGCCCGTCACGAAGGCATGATGGGCGATTGTTTCACGTGAATCATGCATCGATGGCACCGAGATCGCGAAGTTTAGCCAGCAACGGAAGCAGTGGCAGGCCGAGGATGGTAAAGTAGTCGCCGTCGATCCGCTCGAAGAGCTGGACCCCTTCTCCTTCGAGCTGATAGGCGCCGACGCTGGCCAGAACACGCGCACCCACCCGCGCGAGATGGCGGTCGATGAAGGCTTCGGACAACGGCCGCATCGTCAGGTTAGCAATGGAAACGTCGCTCCAGAGCGTTTCCCCATCCCGCACCAGCGCAATGCCGCAGTTCAGCGAATGGGTTTTCCCCGACATCGCCGTCAGGTGCGACTTGGCCTCCGCCATATCCGCCGGCTTGTGAAATACAAGGCCCTCAAGCGAAAGCGTCTGGTCCGAGCCAATCACCAGGGAACTCGGATTGCGCCGAGCAACGTCCCGCGCCTTCTCGATTGCCAGTGCCTCGGCAATCCCTTGCGGCGTTGGATTGTGCGCGGCAAGGGCCGCCTCCGCGGCACGCTCATCAATCTCGGCCGCCTGCGTTTCAAAGGTCAGGCCGGCATTTTCCATGAGCATGCGGCGAAAGGGGCTTTGCGAAGCCAGGATCAGGGGCACCGTCATCCAGATATCTCCGTGGGTCTTTCCCCGCGTTAGCGAAGCTTGGGACGAAGCGCAACGATGGCGGCGGCCGTTTCCTCGATCGAGCGGCGCGTCACGTCGATGATCGGCCAGTTATGACGCGCGCAGATGGCGCGCGCATATTTCAATTCCTCGGAAATCTGCGCCCGGTCGATATAGTCTTCGCCGCGAAAATCCTGTGTCTGTCCGAGCAGCCGGTTCTGTCGCACCTGGGCAATCCGGTCCGTCGTGGCGATCAGGCCGACGACCAGCGGTTTCGTCGTCGTCGACAACCGGTCCGGCAGCGGCACGCCGAGCACGATCGGCACATTGGCTGTCTTGATGCCGCGATTGGCGAGATAGATGCTGGTCGGCGTCTTGGACGTGCGGCTGATACCGACGAGGATGACATCGGCCTCCTCCAGATTGGCGGGAAGCTGCCCGTCATCATGATCCATCGTGAAGTTCAACGCGTCGATGCGGGCGAAGTATTCCGCATTCATCACATGTTGCGCACCGACCCGGCGGCGCGACGGTGCACCGAGATAGGACTGAAAGAGATCGATCACCGGCTCGAGCACGGAAACACAGGGAACGCCCATCTCGCGGCAGCGCTGGTCGATGATGTCCGACAGCTCCCGATCGACGATCGTATAGAGCACGATGCCGGGCGCACCATCGATCGCGTCGAGCACCGGCATCAGCTGCTTGCGGTTTCGGACCAGCGGATAGACGTGTTCGAGCGCCTGCGAAGACTGGAACTGCGCCGCCGCCGCCCGTCCCGCCGCAATCAGCGTTTCGCCCGTCGAGTCCGAAATGAGGTGCAGATGGAAGTAGTTTTTGGTGCTTTCCACAATATCCTCGACCCCCTGTTGATGACCCGGGATAAACAGCAGCTAAGAACGGCAGGGGGGCGGAGGCAAGAGGATAAGTGCCGATTTATCCACAAATGGCGGTCGCGAGGAAAGCGATTCAGGGCGCTTGTGGATAAGACTCACAGCATGGCAAAGTGTCGCGTTTGCCCACAGCCTATCCACAGGAAAGCGCTTTGGGCTGCATCGGGAATCATTTTGATTCCAAAAGAGGAATCCTGTTTTCCCTGTTCTGCGGTGAAAATCGCATTCAGCCGTTTGCTTTTTCCACCGTCTGTGCGCTGAGACCCGTCGGCTGTGGAGAGGATTTAATCCTTGATAGTCACCGACTCTAAGAAATAGAAACCCTTTTAAGAGAGATTATTTCTTTATTGGAGAACCCCGCGATGTCTGCGAAAAGCCGGAAGATCGTCGAAGTCCTGAACGGCAAGACGGTGTCTCCGCCTCCCGTCTGGCTGATGCGGCAGGCTGGACGTCATCTGCCGGAGTACAGGGCCACGCGTGCAGAAGCCGGAAGTTTCCTCGATCTCTGTTATTCGCCGGCACTGGCAACGGAAGTCACGCTCCAGCCGATCCGCCGCTATGGCTTTGATGCGGCGATCCTGTTTTCCGATATCCTCGTCATTCCCGATGCCCTGAAGCGCAATGTGCGTTTTGAGGAAGGCCACGGACCACGTCTCGATCCGATCGACGCCGACGGCATTTTTGCCCTGAAAGGGGATGACGTTCACAATCACCTCCAGCCGGTCATGGAAGCGGTTGGTCGCATCCGGCAGGCCGTGCCACAGGAAACGGCCCTGATTGGCTTCTGCGGGGCTCCCTGGACCGTTGCGACCTATATGATCGCCGGTCAGGGAACGCCGGACCAGGCACCAGCACGCCTTTTTGCCTACAAGGAGCCCCGCGCCTTCGCACAGCTGCTCGATGTGCTGGCCGAACTGTCCGCCGACTATCTCGTGGCGCAGATCGATGCCGGGGTCGACGTGGTGCAGATTTTCGACTCCTGGGCTGGCGTTCTCGGCGAGAAGGAATTTGCCGAATACGCCGTGCGGCCCGTGCGGAGAATCATCGATTCGGTGAAATCCCGTCGTCCGCACGCCAAGGTGATCGCTTTCGCCAAGGGCGCCGGTCTGCTTTTGAAGACCTATCGGCAGGAGACACGGGCGGACGCAATCGGGCTCGATTGGTCAGTGCCGCTGTCCTTCGCCGCCGATCTGCAGAAGGACGGGCCGGTACAGGGCAATCTCGATCCTATGCGTGTCGTCGCTGGCGGTGTTGCTCTGGACGAGGGCATCGACGCCATCCTGCAAGCTCTGGGCAATGGCCCGCTGATCTTCAATCTCGGCCACGGGATCACGCCGCAGGCCGATCCGGAAAACGTCATGCGCCTGGTGGCGCGCGTTCGCGGAGAAAACCAGTGAGCGAGAAACAGACGGGCGAAAGCGCCGGGCGCCGGGCACGACTGCGTGCGGCGGTCGCCCTTGGTGTCTTCGCCCTTCTGGCCGCCGTCCTGATCGCCTTTCCGCCTGACGATTTGTATCTGTGGATCAAGGCGTTGCACATCATCGCCGTCATCTCGTGGATGGCGGGGCTGCTCTACCTGCCGCGGCTCTTCGTCTACCACACGGACGCGCCGGCTGGTTCCGTCCAGTCGGAAACATTCAAGGTGATGGAGCAACGGCTCTACCGCACCATCATGCAGCCGGCCATGGGGCTTTCCTGGCTGCTCGGCCTCTATCTCGCCTGGTCCGTCTATGGTTTTCAGGGCGGATGGCTCCATGCCAAGCTTGCTTTCGTCGTGCTTTTGACGGGTGTTCATCACTTTTACGGCAACGCAGTCAAAGCCTTTGCCGATGAAAAAAACACCAAAACCGGCCGGCAATGGCGCATCTGGAACGAGGCGCCGGCCCTCCTGATGATCCTCATCGTCGTCATGGTGGTGGTCAAACCGTTCTAGGCCGGCGCGACAAAACAGACGAAATTTCCACGCCCCCTTGCGAGGCAGCGCCGGAACCGCTAGTTTCGCCGCATCTCATCTCTCGTGGCATGTGTATTCGTTCAGTGAACTGCACCGGACCCCCCGCAGTTCGTCCTTGACCCGCACGCCTTTTCCCACCCCGACGATCCCAGCATGGACCATTCATGGCCGAAATGAAGCTACAAGACCTGAAGAACAAGACTCCGACCGATCTCCTTGCTTTTGCTGAATCGCTTGAGGTCGAAAACGCGAGCACGATGCGCAAACAGGAATTGATGTTTGCCATGCTGAAGATGCTGGCCTCGCAGGATGTCGAGATCATCGGCGAGGGTGTCGTGGAAGTGCTGCAGGACGGTTTCGGCTTCCTGCGCTCGGCCAATGCGAACTACCTGCCAGGCCCGGATGACATCTACATCTCCCCTTCCCAGATCCGCCGCTTCTCGTTGAAGACCGGCGATACGGTGGAAGGACCGATCCGTGGACCCAAGGAAGGCGAGCGCTATTTTGCGCTCCTCAAGGTCAACACGATCAATTTCGACGATCCGGAAAAGATCCGTCACAAGGTCCATTTCGACAATCTGACGCCGCTTTATCCAAACGAGCGCTTCAAGATGGAACTCGATGTTCCGACGTCGAAGGATCTTTCCCCGCGGGTCATCGATCTGGTGGCACCGCTCGGCAAGGGCCAGCGCGGCCTCATCGTCGCCCCGCCGCGCACGGGTAAGACGGTTCTGCTGCAGAACATCGCTCATTCGATCACGGCGAACCATCCGGAATGTTATCTCATCGTTCTCCTGATCGACGAGCGTCCGGAAGAAGTGACGGACATGCAGCGCTCTGTGAAGGGTGAAGTGGTATCCTCCACGTTCGACGAGCCGGCGACACGCCACGTGCAGGTCGCCGAAATGGTCATTGAAAAAGCCAAGCGGCTTGTCGAGCACGGCCGCGACGTCGTCATTCTGCTCGACTCGATCACCCGCCTTGGACGCGCCTACAACACCGTTGTGCCGTCGTCCGGCAAGGTTCTGACCGGCGGTGTCGACGCCAACGCTCTCCAGCGCCCGAAGCGCTTCTTCGGTGCTGCGCGTAACATCGAGGAAGGCGGTTCGCTGACCATCATCGCGACGGCCCTCATCGATACGGGCAGCCGCATGGACGAAGTGATCTTCGAAGAGTTCAAGGGCACCGGCAACTCGGAAATCGTGCTGGACCGCAAGGTCGCCGACAAGCGCATCTTCCCGGCGATGGATATCCTCAAGTCCGGTACGCGCAAGGAAGACCTGCTCGTGCCGCGCGGGGATCTCCAGAAGATCTTCGTTCTCCGTCGCATCCTCGCCCCGATGGGCACGACGGATGCGATCGAGTTCCTGATCGACAAGCTGAAGCAGACAAAGAGCAACGGCGATTTCTTCGATTCGATGAACACCTGATCGGTTCTGCCGCTCCGTTCATCCCATGGTCCCGCCGCAAGACGGGGCCATTTTCGTTTGTGAAACATAAATCGATTCTAAACCGAAACAAATCAATCGATTCGGATGCGGAACGGCAGGACGATGACGACCAGAGACACGATTTTTGCCTTGTCGAGCGGCGGGTTGCCCTCCGGCGTAGCGGTGGTCCGCGTGAGCGGCCCGCAGAGCAGGGATACGATCGAAGGCCTATGCGGTCGCGTTCCTTTGCCACGGCGCGCGTCGCTTCTACCGATTCGCGACCGGAACGATGCGCTGCTCGATGAAGGGATCGTGTTGTATTTTCCCGGGCCCAATTCGTTTACCGGTGAAGATTGCGTTGAATTTCAGATTCACGGGGGGCGCGCGACGGTAAAAATCGTCCTGGCGACGCTTGCAGCCCGTGAAGGATTGCGTGCGGCAGAGGCTGGCGAGTTTTCGCGGCGGGCCTTTCTGAACGGGCGAATGGATCTGGTGGAGGCGGAGGGCCTCGCCGACCTTATCGGCGCCGAGACCGAGATGCAGCGTCGGCTTGCAGCGGAACAGGCATCGGGCGGCTTGTCCGCCGTTTACGATTCGTGGGCGAAACGTTTGACCCACGCCCGAGCCATGATCGAAGCGGAGCTGGACTTCGCAGATGAAGATGACGTTCCCGGATCGGTTGCTGACGCGATCTGGCACGACATGCATGGACTGGAACAAGACATTTTTAACCATCTTGCGGAAGCAAAAAACGGGGAAATCGTCCGTGATGGTTTAAATGTCGTTATCGCTGGGCCTCCGAACGCCGGGAAATCGAGCCTGCTGAACCACCTCGCCAGGCGGGATATCGCAATTGTTACGGACGTGCCGGGAACCACGCGGGACGTCTTGCACGTCGACCTCGATCTATCCGGCTTTGCAGTTCGTCTGTACGATACCGCCGGCCTGCGCGAGACCGATGATGTGGTCGAGCGAGAGGGCATTCGACGGACACATGTCTCCATGTCGCAAGCGCATCTCATTCTGTTGCTGTCTGAAGAACCAGGCGCCGATTGGCCTGTGCTGAACGAGACCTACGGAGGGCCGGTCATTCGCGTCGGTACGAAAGCGGATAAGGTGGATCCGTCTTGGCCACAAGGTGGTGCAGATGTTATGATCTCCGTGAAGTCTGGCGATGGCATACCGGATCTACTCAGCGCGATAGGACGGTATCTCCCGGATCTGGAAACTGGCAGCGCTCTGGCGCTTCCGACACGGCAGCGACATGTCGCAAACCTGGCCGAGGCCCGGAAGCAAATACAGTTCGCGCTCGCATCGGGCGCGGAAGGCTTGGATATACGGGCGGAATATCTTCGCCTGGCTGGCCATGCGCTTGGACGGGTAACAGGTCGCGTCGATGTCGAGAATTTGCTCGATGTCATCTTTTCGGAATTTTGTATTGGCAAATGATTCACGTGAAACACCACAACGTGCACGAGTCGTTTCGAGCGTTTCACGTGAAACAGGTAGGTGCGATATGACGGTTATGAATAGCTACGATGTCATCGTCGTGGGTGGCGGCCATGCAGGCGTCGAGGCTGCGGCAGCGGCCGCTCGGTCTGGCGCTAGGACGGCTCTGGTCACGCATAAAGCGGCAACGATCGGCACTATGTCCTGTAATCCCGCGATCGGCGGTCTCGGCAAGGGCCATCTCGTCCGCGAAGTCGATGCCCTGGACGGCCTGATGGGTCGCGTTGCAGATCGCGCCGGCATCCAGTTTCGCTTGCTAAATCGCAAAAAGGGCCCTGCAGTTCGCGGCCCACGCACGCAGGCCGACAGGAAGCTCTACCTTCAGGCGATGCAGGCCGAGATTGCCGGCATTTCTGGCTTGGACGTTATCGAAGGGGATGCCTTTGATCTCGCGTTCTCTGACGGACTGCTCGAAGCACTGATCATGAAGGATGGGCGCCGACTATCTTGCCGCGCCGTGGTTATCACGACGGGCACGTTCCTGCGCGGCCTCATTCATATCGGAAGCGAAAAGATTCCGGCTGGCCGTGTTGGCGAGGCCCCATCGATCGGGCTTTCCGCAACCTTCGAACGGCTTGGCTTCGCCCTGGGACGCCTGAAGACCGGAACGCCTGCACGTCTGGATGGACGGTCAATCAGGTGGGATGCCGTCGGTAGACAGGCAGCCGACGAAGAGCCCGTGCCGTTCTCGTTAATGACGGATCGGATCACGACGCCGCAGATTGAATGCGGCGTGACCCGCACGACACCGGCGACGCATCGCATCATCGAAGAAAACATCGGCAAGTCCGCCATGTATTCCGGGCAGATCGAAGGTGTTGGGCCACGGTACTGCCCGTCGATTGAAGACAAGATTGTCCGGTTCGGGGAGCGGGACGGGCACCAGATTTTCCTGGAGCCGGAAGGTCTGGATGACCATACTGTCTATCCGAATGGCATTTCCACCTCGCTTCCCGCCGATGTGCAGGAGGCGTTCATCCGAACCATTCCTGGTTTGGAAGAAGTGACGATCCTGCAGCCCGGTTATGCGATCGAATACGATCATGTCGATCCGCGGGAGCTGTCGGCGACGCTGGAAGTCAAACGTCAACCCGGCCTCTTTCTCGCAGGGCAAATCAATGGCACGACCGGCTACGAAGAGGCGGCGGCGCAGGGGCTGGTCGCGGGTCTCAATGCCGCACGCCGTGCGGCGGGCAGCGATGGTCACATCTTCAGCCGGACAGACAGCTATATCGGCGTGATGATCGATGACCTGACATCGCGTGGTGTCAGTGAACCGTATCGGATGTTTACCTCCCGCGCGGAATACCGGTTGTCCTTGCGGGCGGACAATGCCGATGCCCGGCTGACACCACTTGGTATCGACCTCGGGATTGTCGCTAAACCGCGCCAGGACCGTTTTGCGCAATGGTCAGGCGACATGCAGACCGCTCGAAACAGGCTGCAGATGCTGAGGCTCTCGCCGAATGAGGCGGCATCGCATGGTATTAAAATCAATTTTGACGGTGTCCGGCGGAGCGGTTATGACCTGCTTGCCTATCCCGGCATTAATTTTAAAGATCTCGCGGCAATTTGGCCGGAAGAACTGGCGGCATTTGTGCCGCGTGTTCGGGATGCAATCGAAATCGAGGCCACTTACGCTGTCTATATGAATCGGCAGGAAACGGACATCGCCGAAGCGCGCCGTGAAGAGGATCGCCGAATTCCGGATGACTTTGACTTCAGCACGCTACCCGGCCTGTCGATCGAGCTCCGCCAGAAGCTTGCCGCGACAAGGCCATCAAACCTCTCGCAGGCGTCGCGTGTCGATGGCATGACGCCAGCGGCGCTGACCCTTCTCCTCGCATATCTCAAGCGTCTGCCAGCGGACGTGGCGCAAAAGGTTGCCAATATATGAAGACTCTGCCTCGCGATTTGGCTGGCCTGAATGTTTCACGTGAAACTGTGGAGAGGCTGAACGGCTTCGTTGCGCTTTTTCAAAAATGGGCGAAGGCCATCAATCTGGTTGCGCCGTCAACGCTATCGGAGGTCTGGTCGCGGCATGTCGTAGACAGCGCGCAGATACACGCGCTTTATCCCGGTGCCCGGACATGGGTAGATCTCGGCAGCGGCGGTGGTTTCCCTGGCATCGTGACCGGCATTCTCCTTGCAGAGCGGGGAGACGGCTGGGTTCATCTGGTCGAGAGCAACAACAAGAAGGCTGCTTTCCTGCGAACAGCAATTCGCGAAACCGGCGCGCGCGCATCGGTCCATGCGATTCGCATCGAGGAGGCACCTTTGATAGTTCCCCAGTGTGATGCGATTTCCGCCCGCGCATTGGCAGATCTCGACCTAATCCTGGAATTCGGCCAGCCTTGGGCGGAGCGAAATCCGGATTTGCGGCTTTTTCTGCACAAAGGGCGGGATTACCAGAGGGAGGTTGATAAAGCGCTTGGTCGGTGGAGATTCGATCTGGTAAAACATGCCAGTGTTGTCGAGCCGGATTCTGTCGTGCTCGAACTCTCGCACCTTTCGCGAAAACCTTAGGGATTGCATGTCCATGGCAGGCGAAAAGAACCGGATCATCACGATTGCGAACCAGAAGGGCGGCGTTGGGAAAACCACGACGGCAATCAATCTCGCGACGGCGCTGGCGGCGATCGGCGAGCGGGTCCTGATTGTCGATCTCGACCCCCAGGGAAATGCCAGCACCGGCTTGGGTATCGATCGTCGCAATCGCGAGCTGTCGTCGTTTGATCTTTTGATCGGCAGTCATGGTGTCGCCGAGACCGCGGTGCCGACCGCGGTGCCCAATCTGTCGATCATTCCATCGACGATGGACCTGCTTGGCATCGAAATGGAAATTGCACAGCAGAACGACCGGGTCTTCCGCTTGAAGCGTGCGCTCGCGTCCGACGACGCGTTGTCTTACTCTTACGTGCTGGTTGATTGCCCGCCGTCCTTCAATCTTTTGACGATGAACGCAATGGCGGCCGCCCATTCCGTGCTGGTGCCATTGCAGTGCGAGTTTTTTGCCCTTGAAGGCCTCAGCCAGCTTCTGGAAACGGTCGATCAGGTACGTCGTACCGTCAATCCACGGCTGGACATCCAGGGCATCGTTCTCACCATGTTTGATTCGCGCAATAATCTGGCCCAGCAGGTTGTCAATGATGTGCGTACGCATCTCGGCGAGAAGGTTTATCATACGCTCATTCCGCGCAATGTGCGTGTTTCGGAAGCACCTTCCTATGGCAAGCCCGCGATTCTTTATGATCTCAAGTGCGCCGGAAGTCAGGCCTACCTTCAGCTTGCTTCCGAGGTGATCCAGCGAGAAAGGCAGCGCAAGGCTGCTTGATTCAGTATCCGTGAGTAGAACCGATGAACGATGACACCTCCAAGCGGCGCCTCGGCCGCGGCCTCGCGGCACTGATCGGGGAGATGGACCAGATGCCGGCCGCTGATGTCGGCGATCGCCCGGCGGTCAATCCCGATCGGCTTGTGCCGATCGAGTTTATCGGTCGAAACCCGCGCAATCCGCGGCGCTATTTTGACGAATCCGAGTTGCAGGATCTCGCGTCCTCCATTCGCCAGCACGGTATTGTCCAGCCCGTCGTCGTGCGTACGATTGCAGAAAGCCGCTATGAAATCATCGCCGGCGAGCGCCGCTGGCGCGCGGCGCAGCTTGCAGGATTGATTGAAATCCCGGTTATCATCCGCGACGTGGACGACCGCACGGCGCTGGAAATCGCGATCGTGGAAAATGTCCAGCGCTCGGACCTCAACGCGCTGGAAGAAGCGATGGGTTACGAGCTGCTGATCGCCGATCATGGTTACACGCAGAACGATCTTGGCGAGATCATCGGCAAGAGCCGCAGCCATGTGGCAAACAGTCTGCGCCTGTTGAAGCTGCCGGAGCCTGTGCGCGAGATGCTTGCATCGGGCACGCTATCGGCCGGGCACGCGCGGGCGCTCATTCCGACGTCGGATCCGACTGTCTTGGCGAAGGCTGTGGTGGCAAAGGGCATGTCCGTACGGGATACGGAGCGTCTTGCTCAGAACGATATCAAGGCACAGAGCGACCCGAACCATGCGCAGACGCCGCGCAAGGAGGAGAAGGATGCCGATACGCTAGCATTGGAGCGAACGCTTTCGGATGTCCTCGGCCTTGATGTTACCGTCAATCACAAGGGTGGCGGCGGCCAGCTTCGTATCGCCTACAAGACGCTGGAACAGCTCGAAGAAATCTGCCGGCTTCTAGAGCGGCGCTAAGTCTTTCAGAAAACTAATACTCCGCCGCTAAGCTTATAAATCCTTAGCCGGATTCAACGTCGGCCAGACTGAAGTACGGTCGCCAGCATGGTCTGCATGGCGATCGTGTCCTCCAGGGCAGCGCGTTGCCGGGTTTGCAGGATTGCTGCTTGCAGGCGCTGTGTTTCACGCCGAATGGCCGGCGCTGTCCAGGTTTTGAGCGCATTCTCCACAATCGGTTTGCGGCGGAAATGGAGATGACGGCCCAAGGTCGCCATGGCCTGTGCGGCAGGCGCCCGCTTTTCGTCCATTTCTGCACGCATCAGTTCCATAAGCTGGAACTGCCGCAGGCAACCTTGCAAGACGAGAAAGACCGGCGTCTTGGAGGAAACGATCTTCTGGATAGCGTGCATGAAGCCATCGCGGTCGCCCTTGAGGATGGCGTCGATGGCGTCATCGGTCGAGATCGCACTGGCGTCCCCGACGATTTCTTCGACATCCTGCTCCTCGACAAGCGCCTTGCCGCGACAATAAAGTGCCAGCTTGCGTACCTCGTTGCGAGAGGCCAGCCTGTCGCCGCCGATGGTTTCCGTCAGGCGCTGGCGCGCGGCGGGGGAAATTCGCAGGTTTTCGGCCGTCAGTTCCTGATCGATCAACGCCTGCAAGGCCCGGCCGTCATCGGCATAACAGGGGACGGCGACGATCTGGGCGGAGGATTCTGCCGCCTTGCGCAGGGCCGCGCCCTTCTTGAGGTCGCTGGCTTCGATAAGGAGTGTGGAGGGGCCTGCCGGACTACGTGAGAGGATTTCCAGGGCATCGGAAACGCCCTTCTCGCTGCCGGCGTTACGGATCCAGACGAGACGATCGCCGCCGAAAAGACCGATCGCATTCATCTCGTCGATAAGGCGTCCCGGGTGGCTTCCGATGTCGCTTGCATCAAGCTTCACGACGGAGAAGGCGTCCTTGAGATCGACACCGCTGGCTGCGGCGAGCGCTGAGGCGCGTTCGGAAACGAGGCCCCGGTCGGGTCCGTAGATGAGGAGCAGGCGAGCAGGCAAAGGCTTCCGTTTCAGGAAACCATCGAATTCGTGCGATTTGATCTCGGCCATAGCCGGCTCAGCGACGGCCGAGGGCCGACGCAACGTCTGCGCGGACCAACTCTGCCAATTCGCGTGCGCCACGGTTTTCTGCATCGCGAACAGCGCGTAGCTTGGCGAATTCCTGGATCGGGAAATCGACCAGCGCGACGGCTGAGCGTTTGCCGGACGTAATTGTTTCGCCGGAGTCAGACTTCACCAGGTTATAGTCCGCCGACACGACGATGCGACCGGCACGCGGAACATCGTCCGCCACATCGATCAGGACGCCGATATTGCGCACTGAGACGTTGAGATCGAGGTGATAGAGGGCGTTCTGCGGTTCGCCTGCGCCGCCTGCGAAGAGGAAGATCAGGTCGTTGCGGACCTGCTGTTCCACGCGGTCGTCGGCCTCCGAAATGGAGACGGAGGCGAGCTTGCCTTCCGTGCCGGCAGCCGTGGAATAGAGCGGGCGCACCTGGCACCCGGCGAGCGCACCGAGAAGCGCGATGCCGGCGAGTGCCTTGCCGAGCCGCGAGAGGCCGGTTCCGTCAGACAACAACATTCACGATCCTCTGCGGTACGACGATGATCTTCTTGGGGTGCTTACCGGCAAGTGCTACCTGGACGGCCTCGAGGGCCAGCACGGCTGCTTCGACCGCACTCTGGTCCGCATCGCGGGCGATTGTCAAATCCGCACGCTTCTTGCCGTTGATCTGCACGGGCAGGGTGATCTCGTTTTCGATGACCAGACTATCATCATAGGACGGCCAGGCTGTCATTGCCACGAGGCCTTCGCCGCCGATTTCGCGCCAGCACTCTTCCGCGAGATGCGGGGTCATCGGTGCGACGATGCGGATCAGGATGCCGATGGCTTCCCGAAGGGCTGCGGTGAGCTCCGGCGAGGCCTTGCCGGCAGCGGCAGTTGCCAGCGGTGCGGCGATTGCGTTGACAAACTCGTAGATGCGCGCGACGGCCTTGTTGAAGGCGAGCTTGTCGTAATCCGACTGGACGGCCTTCAGTGTCTTGTGTGCGGCCTGCGAGACCGCGAGTGCGTCACCCTCTGCGCCCGCGTGGCTTTCGGCGGCCTTCAGGGCCGGTGCAGCTTCGGAGACGAGACGCCAGACGCGCTGGACGAAACGGTTTGCGCCCTCGACGCCGGCTTCCGACCAGATGACGTCACGGTCCGGCGGAGAATCGGAAAGCACGAAGAAGCGGGCGGTATCGGCGCCATAGGAGGCAATGATATCGTCCGGATCGACGACGTTCTTCTTCGACTTCGACATCTTCTCGATCGAGCCGATGGCAATTTCTTCGCCGGATTCGAGATGCACGGCCTTGCGCTTGCCGTCGGCTTCCTCGATGCGGATTTCGGCCGGCGTCACCCATTCGCGCTTGGCGCCTTCGCCGCGGCTATAGGTTTCGTGCACGACCATGCCCTGCGTGAAGAGGCCCTTGAAGGGCTCCTTGATGTCGAGATGGCCGGCCACCTGCATGGCGCGGGTAAAGAAACGCGAATAGAGCAGATGCAGGATCGCATGCTCGATGCCGCCGATATACTGGTCGACCGGCAGCCAGGCGTTGGCGGCGGCCGGATCCGTCGGGTTGTTTTCCCAAGGGGCCGTGAAGCGCGCGTAATACCAGGACGAGTCGACGAAGGTGTCCATCGTGTCCGTCTCGCGACGGGCATCCTTGCCGCAGTGCGGGCAGGCAACATGACGCCAGGTCGGGTGGCGGTCGAGCGGATTGCCGGGCTTGTCGAAGGTGACATCGTCCGGCAGCTTCACCGGCAGGTCGGCCTTCGGTACGGGCACGACACCGCAATCATCGCAATGGATGACCGGGATCGGGCAGCCCCAATAGCGCTGGCGCGAGATGCCCCAGTCGCGCAGGCGGAAATTCACCTTGCGCTCACCCTGCGGCGCGTTGCCGAGCGTGGCCGCGCTCAGGCGCTTGGCGACCTCTTCGAATGCTTCTTCCGTGCCGAGGCCGTCGAGGAAGCGGGAATTGATCATCACGCCGTCGCCGACATAGGCTTCGTCGCCGATCGCGAAGGTGGCGGCGTCGCCATCCTTCGGCATGACGACAGGAACGACCGGCAGGTCATATTTGCGGGCGAAGTCGAGGTCGCGCTGGTCGCCGGAGGGGCAGCCGAAAATGGCGCCCGTACCGTAGTCCATCAACACGAAGTTCGCGACATAGACCGGCAGTTCCAGGCTTGCGTCGAAGGGATGGCGAACGCGGATGCCCGTGTCCATGCCCTTCTTCTCGGCGGTTTCGAGGGCTGCGAGCGAGGTCCCGTGCCGGCGGCATTCCTCGCAGAACGCCATGATCTCGGGATTGGTGGCGGAAACTTCGCGGGCCAGCGGATGATCGGCAGAAATAGCCAGGAAGGAAGCGCCGAACAACGTGTCGGGACGCGTCGTATAGACGGTGACGTCCTTCTCGGTCGTCAGGCCGGCGCCGCTGGACACTTCCCAGCGCACCAGCATGCCTTCGGAGCGGCCGATCCAGTTCTTCTGCATGAGCCGGACCTTTTCCGGCCACTGGTCGAGCGTTTCCAGCGAATCGAGCAGATCCTGGCTGAAATCCGTGATGCGGGAGAACCACTGCGTCAGTTCGCGCTGCTCAACGAGCGCGCCCGACCGCCAGCCGCGACCATCGATGACCTGCTCATTGGCAAGAACGGTGTGGTCGACCGGGTCCCAGTTCACCTTGGACTGCTTGCGGTAGACCAGGCCCTTTTCCAGGAAGTCGAGGAACAGGTGCTGCTGGCGCTGGTAGTACTCGACATCGCAGGTGGCGAATTCACGCGACCAGTCGAGCGACAGGCCCATCGACTTCAGCTGCGCACGCATCGTCGCGATGTTTTCATAGGTCCAGCTCTTCGGGTGCACCTTGTTCTGCATGGCGGCGTTTTCGGCGGGCATGCCGAAGGCGTCCCAGCCCATCGGGTGCAGCACGTTGAAGCCGCGCGCACGCTTGTAGCGGGCAACCACGTCGCCCATCGCATAGTTGCGCACATGGCCCATGTGGATGCGGCCGGACGGATAGGGGAACATCTCTAGCACGTAGTACTTTTCGCGCGGATCGTCGTTCTGGGTCAGAAAGACGTTTTCTTCGTTCCATTTTGCCTGCCAGCGGGGTTCGGCATCGCGCGGATTGTAACGTTCGGTGGCCATGTCTTTGATGTTCCGGAAGTCTTTTGGGAGTCTTGGAGGGCGGTTCGCCCATGCGAATATAGTGGCGAGACCTTCATCATGAAACCGCCGAAGCGTCAAGTTTTGTGGGCCTCGCGCGGGCTTGTCGCAGCGTCTCGTGCTTGGCAAGTGGCGCCGTTTTCGCTAGGTCCGGAGCCTGATGCTGATGGAGAGTGATCATGGACCTTCAGGACCGTCTCGAGGACGTTCGCAACCGCATGCGCAAGGCAGCCGTGGAAGCCGATCGGCGGCCTGAAGCGGTCACGCTCGTCGCGGTCTCGAAGACCTTTGATGCCGAAGCGATTCGCCCGGCGATTGCGCTTGGACAGCGTGTGTTCGGTGAGAACCGCGTGCAGGAAGCGCAGGGCAAGTGGCCCGGCCTTCGCGAAGAGACTGATGGCATCGAACTTCACCTGATCGGTCCGCTGCAATCCAACAAGGCTGCCGAGGCGGTGGCGCTGTTCGACGTCATCGAGACGGTGGACCGCGAGAAGATCGCCCGCGCACTTGCCGCGGAAATGGCGCGGCAGGGGCGCGCGCTCAGGCTCTATGTCCAGGTCAATACCGGGCTTGAGCCGCAGAAGGCCGGCATCGCACCGGACGACACGGTCGCTTTCATTGCTCTCTGCCGTGAAGAGCTTGGCTTGGTCATCGAGGGGCTGATGTGCATTCCGCCGGCGGACGAAAATCCCGGTCCGCATTTCGCACTTCTCGCCAAGCTTGCCGCACGTTGCGGTCTCGACAGGCTGTCGATGGGCATGTCCGGTGACTATGAAATTGCCATCGGCTTCGGCGCGACCAGCGTGCGTGTCGGCTCGGCAATTTTCGGCACGCGCTAAACCGCCTGTTCGATTTGATGAAGCGCAAGCGGCGGTTTTGTCGCTTAGGGCTTTCGTCTGGCTTTGCGAAAAGCCCTCCCTCTCCTATTCTCCCGATTGGAGGAGCCGGCCGCTTTATGGCCGGCGGGAGGAAGCGATGCACAAAAATTATGCCGAGACCTATCGGGCCTGGAAGGATGACCACGCGGGTTACTGGGCCGAGGCCGCGCGGGCGATCGACTGGTTCACGGAGCCAGTGAAGATTTTCGATGCCGACCAGGGCGTCTATGGACGCTGGTTTCCCGATGCGTTCAGCAACACCTGTCACAACTGCGTCGATCGGCATGTGGAGGCCGGTCGCGGTGATCAGGTCGCGCTGATCTACGACAGCCCGGTGACCGGCCGCAAGGCGCGCTACAGCTATGCCGACCTGCTGGTGCAGGTGAACGCCATGGCGGCGGTGCTTGTCGATCACGGTGTCGCGAAGGGCGACCGCGTCATCCTCTATATGCCGATGATCCCGGAAGCGATTTTCGCGATGCTCGCCTGCGCCCGCATCGGGGCGATCCATTCGGTGGTGTTCGGCGGTTTTGCAGCAAGTGAACTCGCGGCCCGCATCGACGATTCCACGGCGAAGCTCGTCGTCTCGGCGAGTTGCGGCGTCGAGCCCAATCGCATCATCGCTTACAAGCCGCTGCTCGATTCGGCGATCGAACTTGCGAAGCACAAGCCGGAGCATTGCCTCGTGCTGCAACGCGCGGAGCTCGCGGCAGACCTCACGTCCGGTCGGGATGTCGATCTCGGCGCGGCGCTGGAGGCTGCTGCGGGGCGCACGGTTGCCTGCGCATCGCTTGCCGCGACCGATCCGCTCTATATTCTCTACACGTCGGGCACGACCGGCCAGCCGAAGGGCGTGATCCGTGACAATGGCGGGCATATGGTGGCGCTCGCCTGGTCGATGGGCGCGCTCTACGGCGTGGCACCCGGCGAGGTCTATTGGGCGGCGTCGGATATCGGCTGGGTCGTCGGCCATTCCTATATCGTCTATGGGCCGCTGCTGAACGGCAGCACGACGGTGCTCTACGAGGGCAAGCCGGTCGGCACGCCGGATGCGGGCGCCTTCTGGCGCGTCGTCGAGGAGTACAAGGTCTCCGTGCTGTTTACGGCGCCGACAGCCTTCCGTGCGATCCGCAAGGAGGATCCGGAGGGTGTGTTCGTGAAACGGCACGATCTCTCCAGCCTGCGCGCGCTGTTCCTCGCCGGCGAGCGCGCCGATCCGGAAACGATCCGCTGGGCGGAAAGTGTGCTGGGCGTGCCGGTCATCGATCACTGGTGGCAAACGGAGACCGGCTGGGCGATTGTCGGCAACCCGCTTGGCCTCGATCCGCTGCCCGTGAAATATGGATCGCCGACCGTGCCGATGCCGGGCTACGAATTGCATGTGCTGGACGATGCCGGCCATGAGGTGCCGGCAGGCACGCTCGGCAATATCACGATAAAACTTCCCCTGCCCCCGGGCTGCCTGCCGACCTTCTGGAACGCCGACGAACGGTTTCACACGACCTGCCTTGCGGAGTTCCCCGGCTATTACAAGACGGCCGATGCGGGCTACCTCGATGAAGACGGGTATGTCTTCGTCATGGCTCGCACCGACGATATCATCAATGTCGCCGGTCATCGGCTGTCGACGGGCGCCATGGAAGAGGTTTGCGCCAGCCATCCGGACGTTGCCGAATGCGCCGTCATCGGTGTTGCCGATGCGGTGAAGGGACAGGTGCCTGCCGGCTTCCTCGTTCTGAAGAGCGGTGTTTCACGTGAATCATCGCTTGTGGAGCAGGAGGTCGTGGCACTGGTGCGCGAGCGTATCGGCCCCGTTGCGGCCTTCAAGACGGTGCTCTGCGTGAAGCGCCTGCCGAAAACGCGTTCGGGCAAGATCCTGCGCGGCACCATGCAGAAGATCGCCGACCGGGAAGAATGGAAGATGCCGGCGACGATCGACGATCCTGCTGTTCTCGATGAGATCGCCGAAGCGCTGTCGACACGGCGAATCGGCTAGCTGCCTTGCATACAGCCAAAGAAAAAGCCCGGTCGTCGAAACGGCCGGGCTTTTTGATGTGGTGTTCGACGGCGCTTAGAAGCGCTCGTCTTCATCCTCGTCGGGCGTTGCCGACTTCAGCGACTTGAGCTTGGCAAAGACGGCATCGGCGTCGATTTCCTTCTCTTCCTCGCGGTCGGTGCCGTAGGGCAGCTTTTCCGTTTCCTGCGTGGATTCGAGCGTCGCACCCAGTTCGGCGGCGGTCGGCAGCGGACGGCCCTTCGAGGCGCGTTCGACTTCGAGGTCGAGGTCGATCTGCGAGCACAGGCCAAGCGTCACCGGATCCATCGGCGTCAGGTTGGTCGAGTTCCAGTGGGTGCGTTCGCGGATCTGCTCGATCGTCGACTTGGTCGTGCCGACGAGACGCGAGATCTGCGCATCCTTCAGTTCCGCGTGGTTGCGCACCAGCCAGAGAATGGCGTTCGGGCGATCCTGACGCTTGGAGACCGGCGTGTAGCGCGGGCCCTTGCGCTTGGATTCCGGCACGCGAACCTTCGGTTCGGAAAGCTTGAGCTTGTGGTTCGGGTTGCCTTCCGCACGGGCGATTTCGTCGCGGGAAAGCTGGCCGGTCGAGATCGGATCAAGGCCCTTGATGCCCTGGGCCGATTCGCCGTCGGCGATCGCTTTCACTTCGAGCGGGTGCAGTTTGCAGAACGTGGCGATCTGGTCGAACGACAGCGCCGTGTTGTCAACAAGCCAGACGGCCGTTGCCTTGGGCATAAGCAGCTGTTGAGCCATGGATATAGTCCTCTTGTGCGTCCGCGCCGGTGTCGCGGGCCGTGGGTAGTAACCACTATGTTCCGGGAATTCGGCCCTCTATAACCTCACTGTCGCAGAAATGCAATTCTTCAAGAGACAAATGACCTTTGTCTAATTGCTCGAAGGATTTGAGCTGTTATGTATGGCGCAGGAGTTGCGGGGAGCCCGAGGAGATGCGGCATCCCGCCCATGCGCAGTGAGGAGGAATATATGTCCGCAAAGACCTATCCGGTCCTGAAATCCGCGAAAAGCCGAACGCTGATCGATAACGAAACCTATCAGAAATGGTATCGCGAGAGCGTCGAGAACCCGGAGCGTTTCTGGGACAAACACGGCATGCGGATCGACTGGTTCAAGCCCTATACCAAGGTCAAGAACACGTCGTTCACCGGCAAGGTCCCGATCAAGTGGTTCGAGGACGGCATCACCAACGTCTCCTACAATTGCATCGATCGCCACCTGAAGACGCATGGCGATCAGGTCGCCATCATCTGGGAAGGCGACAATCCCTATATCGACAAGAAGATCACCTATAACGAGCTTTACGAGCACGTCTGCCGCATGGCGAACGTGATGAAGAAGCACGGCGTCAAGAAGGGTGACCGCGTCACCATCTACATGCCGATGATCCCGGAAGCGGCCTATGCCATGCTCGCCTGCGCGCGCATCGGCGCCATTCACTCGATCGTCTTCGGCGGCTTCTCGCCGGATGCGCTGGCCGGCCGTATCGTCGACTGCGAATCGACCTTCGTCATCACCTGCGATGAGGGCGTGCGCGGCGGCAAGCCGATCCCGCTCAAGGAAAACACTGATACGGCGATCGACATCGCGGCGAAGAACCATGTCATCGTCAACAAGGTACTGGTCGTGCGCCGCACCGGCGGCAAGATCGGCTGGGCACCGGGTCGTGACATCTGGCATCACCAGGAAGTGCTGACCGTGCCGCGCGATTGTCCGCCGGCAAAGATGAAGGCGGAAGATCCGCTCTTCATCCTCTACACGTCCGGTTCGACCGGCAAGCCGAAGGGCGTGCTGCACACCACCGCCGGCTACCTCGTCTATGCCTCGATGACGCACAAATATGTCTTCGATTATCAGGATGGCGATATCTACTGGTGCACGGCCGATGTCGGCTGGGTCACCGGCCATTCCTACATCGTCTACGGCCCGCTGGCGAACCGCGCGACCACGCTGATGTTCGAAGGCGTGCCGAACTTCCCGGATGCCGGCCGCTTCTGGGAAGTGGTCGACAAGCACAAGGTCAACATCTTCTACACCGCGCCGACGGCGATCCGCGCGCTGATGGGCGCCGGCGATGCCTTCGTAAAACGTTCCTCGCGTGCGTCGTTGCGCCTGCTCGGTTCGGTCGGTGAGCCGATCAATCCGGAAGCCTGGGAATGGTACTACAACGTCGTCGGCGAGGGCCGCTCGCCGATCGTCGATACCTGGTGGCAGACGGAGACCGGTGGCATCCTCATCACGCCGCTGCCGGGCGCAACCGACCTCAAGCCGGGTTCGGCGACACGGCCGTTCTTCGGCATCAAGCCGCAGCTCGTCGACAATGAAGGCAATGTGCTGGAAGGGGTCGCCGACGGCAATCTCTGCATCACCGACAGCTGGCCGGGCCAGATGCGCACGGTGTACGGCGATCACAAGCGCTTCGTCGAAACCTATTTTTCGACCTACAAGGGCAAGTACTTCACCGGTGACGGCTGCCGGCGCGATGAGGACGGCTATTACTGGATCACCGGTCGCGTCGACGACGTGCTCAACATTTCCGGCCACCGCCTCGGCACGGCCGAAATCGAATCGGCGCTTGTCTCGCACCATCTGGTCTCGGAAGCCGCCGTCGTCGGTTATCCGCACGGCCTGAAGGGTCAGGGCATCTATTGCTACGTCTCACTGATGGCCGGCGAAGAAGGCAATGATGCGCTGCGCCAGGATCTGGTGAAGCATGTGCGTAAGGAGATTGGTCCGATCGCGACGCCGGACAAGATCCAGTTCTCCCCCGGCCTGCCAAAAACCCGTTCCGGCAAGATCATGCGCCGGATTCTGCGCAAGATCGCGGAGGACGATTTTGGCGCACTCGGGGACACTTCGACGCTTGCCGACCCGGCTGTCGTGGACGATCTGATCGCGAACCGGCAGAACAAGGCGGCTGGCTGATTGAATCGGCTGGGATAAATGCGAAACGGCGGCTTAGGCCGCCGTTTTCATTTGGAGAATTGCTTGCGGGAAAAACCTTTCCTCTCCTCTTCCGTCATCCTCGGGTCAAGCCCGACCATGACGAGGGCGAGGTGAGTGCCTCTGGCAAGGGCCGGTCATTCCTGAGCCGGATTCTTCCCCTCAGAAATCGATGGCCCGGCCGTTGACCTCCCAATCGCCGAAACGGGCCGGGTCCGCACCGCCGCGGCCGCCGACCTCGGGCGCCGGTTCAACCGGCTGCGCGGCCTTGCGCCGTTCCTCGGCTTCCTGGAGGGCGCGGAGTGCAGCGGGAGAAAGCACCTTGCGGCCGTCCGAATGATTGTCGTTGTCGTTCTGCATGAAAATCGGCATCCTTCCCGGATATTGAAGAATTCCTGTTCGCTTACCATCATATAAGAGCGTGACGGCGCTGTGGAAAGCGCTGATTCACGTGAAACACTCCCTTGACAACAGGGGAATGCACGCGGGCAACGAGACCCGACAGGAGCCGAAAACCTATGAACATCGTTCGCACAGCCATGCTTCTCGCCTTCATGACGGCGCTTTTCATGGGCGTGGGCCTGCTCATCGGCGGCAAGGGCGGCATGATGATCGCGCTGCTCATCGCCATCGCCATGAATTTCTTTTCCTACTGGAATTCCGACCGCATGGTTCTGTCCATGTACGGCGCCAAGGAGGTCGATGAACGCTCCGCGCCGGAATATTTCGGCATCGTGCGTGACCTCGCGAAACGCGCCGGCCTGCCCATGCCGCGGGTCTATGTCATCAACAGCGACCAGCCGAATGCCTTTGCGACCGGCCGCAATCCGCAGAATGCCGCCGTTGCCGCCTCGACAGGCCTGCTCCAGGCTTTGAGCTATGAAGAGGTGGCGGGCGTGATGGCGCACGAGCTCGCCCATATCCAGAACCGCGACACGCTGACCATGACGCTGACGGCGACAATTGCCGGTGCGATTTCGATGCTTGCCAACTTCGCCATGTTCTTCGGCGGTAGCGGCAACCGCGAAAACAGCAATCCGCTCGGCTTCATCGGCGTGCTGATCGCGATGATCGTCGCCCCCTTTGCCGCCATGCTGGTGCAGATGGCGATCAGCCGGACGCGCGAATATTCGGCCGACAAGCGCGGCGCGGAAATCTGCGGCAATCCGTTGTGGCTCTCTTCGGCACTCGGCAAGATCGCCGTCGCGGCGGGCCGCGTTCCGAACAACGATGCCGAGCGCAATCCGGCGACCGCGCATATGTTCATCATCAATCCGCTCTCGGGCGAACGCATGGACAACCTGTTTTCGACCCATCCGAACACCGAGAACCGCATCGCTGCCCTCGAGGAAATGGCCCGTGGCATGCAAGCGCGCTCGACGGAGCCTGTCCGGGCTGATAATCCCTCACGCAAATCGCGCTCCGTCCCGACGACGGGCTGGGGACGCGGTGGTTCCGAACCACCCAAGGGTCCCTGGTCTTGAGCGACGACAGAAAACACAGAGCACATCCAAACAGGCATCGCGGCGGCAAGGGGCGAGCCCCCGTGGAAGCGCCCGAGAGCCAGCCGGAAAAGCCGGGCCTGCGCGCCCGGCAGGCGGCCGCCAAGATCCTTGCGGCGGTCATCGACCGCCGGACGCCGCTCGACGGCATGCTGGACGCCGAAAACGGCAATCCGGCCTATCGGCAGCTCAATGACGCCGACCGTGCGCTCGTGCGCGCCATCATCAACTCGGCGCTGCGCCATCTCCCCCGCATCGATACCATCCTGGATTCGCTGGTCGGCACGCCACTGCCGGAGGGCGCGCGCGCCTTGCAGCACGCCCTGACGGTCGCCGCAGCGCAGATCCTCTATCTCGACGTGCCGGACCATTCGGCCGTCGACCTCGCCGTCGAGCAGGCGCAGCTCGATCCGCGCAACCGCCGTTTCGCCAGCCTCACCAATGCCGTGCTGCGCCGCCTGTCGCGCGAAAAGGCTTCGCACCTGGCGGCAACCCCTTCGATTCCCGTCATTCCGGACTGGTTCTATCAGCGGCTTATCGACATTTATGGGCGCGAGCATACGGGGCGCATCGCAGAAGCGCTTCTCGAACCCTCGGCCATCGACCTCACCGTCAAATCCGACCCGGAAGGCTGGGCGGCGCGGCTGGGCGGTCTCGTCCTGCCAACCGGTTCCGTGCGCCTGCCGGCCGCCTCCGGTGCCATTCCGGCGCTGGAAGGGTTTGACGCGGGCGAATGGTGGGTGCAGGACGCAGCGGCCAGCATTCCGGCAAAGCTGTTTGGCGATCTTGCCGGCAAGCGCGTTGCCGATCTCTGCGCTGCGCCCGGCGGAAAAACCGCGCAGCTGGCGCATGCCGGTGCCGAGGTCACGGCGCTCGACCAGTCCACCAACCGCCTGAAGCGGCTCATCGGCAATCTGGAGCGTTTGGCGCTTCCGGTGACGGCTGTGGAAGCAAACATGGCGGACTACCGTCCCGAAGAGCTTTTTGACGCCGTTCTGCTCGATGCACCCTGCTCGTCCACCGGCACGATCCGCCGCCATCCCGACGTGCTCTGGACCAAGGGTCCGGAAGACATCGAAAAACTTGCCCGTCTGCAGGAGCGCCTGCTGCGCCACGCGCTGACACTGGTAAAGCCCGGCGGCGTTCTCGTCTTCTCCAATTGCTCGCTCGATCCGAACGAAGGGGAAGAGACGGTCGCCCGCGTTCTCGCCGACAATCCGTCCTGGCAAATCGACCCCGTCGATCCTGCCGATTGGCCGGGCCTGGAATCGGCGATCTCGCCACGCGGCGAATTCCGCACGACACCCGCCATGTTGCCGGCGACCGAGACCCACGCCGGTGGTTTGGACGGATTTTACGCCGTGCGGCTGCGGAACGGCGGCTAAACGACAGATCCTCACGCCCTGCCTGGCCGCGTCATCAACAGTCCATCAGCTCCGATGAATTGACGCGGCTTGCCGCATCAGCCTACCTATAGGAAGGAGGCATTCGTTAACCATGCAGCTTTCCGACCGGCAACGGCTTCTCTATCTGTATTTGCGTGAGGGTTGGCGCCGGTTCTCGCGGCGGCTTGCCTTGGGCCGAATCAGCGCCATGCGGTTTTCCGGCAGTGCGCCGGATCGCCTGATCGTTGCGCCAACGGACCTGCATCCGGCCGATTCTTTCGCCGGCGAAGAAATTTCCGCCGGCCGGTTTCCTCTGGCCGGTCGTGTTCTGGAGTGCGAGGGCGATTCGCCCTTCGCGCTGGAGCTTCCCTCGGAAGAGTTCGCCGTCCGCCTGCATTCGTTCGGCTGGTTGCGCCATATGCGCCTCGTCGATCCGGAAAAGGCAGCACAGACCTCGCGCTTCATCGTCGACGACTGGCTGCAAAGCCATGGCCGCGTCATCGGCGGCCTCGCCTGGCGGCCGGATGTCGCTGCGCAACGCATCATCGCCTGGCTTTCCCATTCGCCGGTCGTACTGAAGGATGCCGACTATCCGTTCTATCGCCGCTTCCTGAAGAGTCTCGCCTTCCAGGTGCGTTATCTTCGGCACGTCGCCGATACGACGCGCGATGGCGAGCCGCGGCTCAGGGTGCGCATTGCCCTTGCCATGGCCTCCATCGCCATGCCGGCCACTGCCTCGCGGATGCGCAAGGCTGCACGCCATCTCGATGAGGAGCTTGACCGGCAGATTCTTGCCGATGGCGGTCATTGCTCGCGCAATCCACGGGCGGCCCTCGATCTGCTGCTTGACCTGCTGCCGCTGCGCCAGACCTATGTCAATCTCGGCCATGATATGCCGGCGCAGCTCATTCCCTGCATCGATCGCATCTATCCGGCGCTGCGTTTCTTCCGCCATCAGGGCGGTGAACTCGCTCTGTTCAATGGCGCCACCTACACGCTGGCAAACGAGTTGATGTCCGCGCTGCGCTACGACGAGACGGGCGGCGCGCCATTCAAGGCGCTCCCGTCCATCAACTACGATCGCCTCGCGGTGAAGGAGACCGTCGTCCTGATGGATACCGGCCTGCTGAAAGCGGTCGATCTGTCCGCGACGGCGTCTGCGGGAACGCTTTCGATCGAGATGTCGTCCGGCAAAAACCGCTTCATCATCAATTCCGGCCGACCGCGATTTGCCGGAGAGGCACTGCGCCAGCTGTCGCGCACGACGGCGGCCCATTCGGTCGCCACCTTGAACGATACTTCGTCGTCGCGCATTTCCAGCTCGCGGTTTCTTGGGCCGATCATCATCGGCGGCGTCAAGACGGTCGATGTCTCCCGCACCGAACGCGAATCCGGCGCCGATAGCCTGACGGCCAGCCATGACGGCTACCTGAAGCGCTTCGGCCTGCTCTACGAGCGGGATATCCTCGTTGCGGCCACAGGCAGCGAGATTCGTGGCCGGGAGCGTTTCTTCAAGCCGAACGACCCGAACGGCACCATCGAAAAGGGCCAGGCGGTGGTGCGTTTCCATATCCACCCGACCATCCAGCTCTATCGCGCATCCTCGAACGAGACCCGACTGGTCGCGCCGGATGGCGAGGCCTGGGCGCTGACCTGCGTCGATGTGCCGGTCGAGGAGGAAGAGGACGTCTTCTTCGCCGATCCCTCCGGCGTGAGGACGTCGCGCCAGCTGACGCTGACCATGCCGCTCAATACGGTGCCCGAAGTTCAGTGGTCGCTGGTGCGACAGCGCTGAATTGCGGGCGTTTGCCGTTTTCTCCGGGCGACGGCTGTGATAACGGGGCGCATGACCATCCGGCCCCCCTCCCGCGGGCCGTCAGAACGGAGCGCCCCCATGGCCGTTGTTTCCAAGAAAATCCCCGCCCCTGACCGTGTTGCCGTGCGCACCGCGCTTCTTTCTGTCTCCGACAAGGCGGGCATCGTCGATCTCGCCAGCGCGCTCGCCGACCAGGGCGTACGCCTGCTGTCGACCGGCGGCACGCACAAGGCGCTGAGCGACGCTGGCCTTGCGGTGACCGACGTGTCCGAGGTCACGGGCTTTCCGGAAATCATGGACGGCCGCGTCAAGACGCTGCATCCCTCCGTGCATGGCGGCCTGCTGGCGATCCGTGACGATGCGGAGCATGTCGAGGCGATGAAGGCGCATGGCATCGATGCGATCGATCTTGCTATCATCAACCTCTATCCGTTCGAAGAAGTGCGCGCCAAGGGCGGCGACTATCCGACAACCGTCGAGAACATCGATATCGGCGGCCCGGCGATGATCCGCGCGTCCGCCAAGAACCATGCCTATGTGACTGTTGTCACCGATCCGGCCGACTACCCTGCCCTGCTGGAAGAACTGGCTGATGGCTCGACCACCTATGCATTCCGCCAGCGCCTCGCGGCCAAGGCCTATGCCCGCACTGCGGCCTATGACGCGGCGATCTCCAACTGGTTTGCCGAAGTGCTCGACATCGCCATGCCGCGTCACCGCGTGCTCGGCGGCGTGCTCAAGGAAGCGATGCGCTACGGCGAGAACCCGCACCAGAAGGCCGGTTTCTACGTCACAGGTGAGAACCGCCCCGGCGTTGCGACGGCGACGCTGCTGCAGGGAAAGCAGCTTTCCTACAACAATATCAACGATACGGATGCCGCTTTCGAGCTGGTTGCCGAGTTCCTGCCGGAAAACGGCCCGGCCTGTGCGATCATCAAGCATGCCAATCCCTGCGGCGTTGCCACCGGCAAGACGCTGAAGGATGCTTACGCGCGGGCGCTGGCCTGTGATCCGGTCTCCGCCTTCGGCGGCATCATCGCGCTCAACACGACGCTCGACGGCGAGACGGCGGAAGAGATCGTCAAGCTCTTTACCGAAGTCATCATCGCGCCGGACGCGGACGAGACGGCGCGCGCCATCATTGCCGGCAAGCCGAACCTGCGCCTTCTGGTCACCGGCGGGCTGCCCGATCCGCGCGTGCCGGGCCTCTCCGCCAAGACGGTCTCTGGCGGCCTGCTCGTGCAGAACCGCGACAACGGCATGGTCGAGGATCTCGAACTCAAGGTCGTCACCAAGCGGGCACCGACGGCGCAGGAACTGGTCGACATGAAGTTCGCCTTCAAGGTCGCCAAGCACGTCAAGTCGAATGCCGTGGTCTATGCCAAGGATGGCCAGACGGCGGGCATCGGCGCCGGCCAGATGAGCCGCGTGGATTCCGCCCGCATTGCCGGGCTGAAAGCGGAAGAGGCTGCCAGGGCGATGGGCCTTGCGGAGCCGTTGACACGCGGCTCGGCCGTGGCTTCCGAAGCCTTTTTGCCCTTCGCCGATGGCCTGCTTTCGGCGATTGCCGCCGGTGCGACCGCCGTCATCCAGCCGGGCGGCTCGATGCGTGATGCGGAAGTGATTGCGGCGGCCGATGAGGCCGGTGTGGCCATGGTCTTCACCGGCATGCGCCACTTCCGGCACTAAGTTTTCGCATGTCGTTTTCGCAAAACCACTTCACACTTTTGCGCGACATGCTTTGAGCCGGAATCGAAACGCCCCGCTTGCGGGGCGTTTTGCGTTTCAGGTGTTCACCCTGTTGGCCGGATAGGGCGTGCGCAGCAAAAGCAGGAAGCCGACGACGAGGAAGGCGATGAGCGCCATCATGCCGATGCGGGCGGAGCCCGTTGCCGTGGTGATGAGCGCGACCGAGAGCGGTGCAAGGAAGGACGTGGCGCGGCCCGAGAGAGCATAGAGGCCGAAGTAGCGGCCGGCTTCTTCGGGATGGATGCTCTGGGCGAGATAGGACCGGGCGGAGGCCTGGACGGGGCCGAAGGCGACGCCGATCAGCAGGCCGTAGAGGATATAGGCCTTTTCCGCTGCCGTGGCGAAGAGACCACCGGAATCGGCCGTCGACAGCGGGATGAGGCCGAACAGGGTGAAGCCGGGGCCGGTGGAGACGATGCCTATCGTCGCGATGGTCAGGCAGACGAGGCTCATCACCACGACGGTTTTCGAGCCGAGACGCGTGTCGAGCCGGCTGGCATAGAGGCAGCCGCCGATGGCGACGACGTTGAGGATGATGCCATAAATGCCGAGTTCAAACGTCTGCCAGGCGAACATGCCGGCGGCAAAGGTGCCGCCGAGCGCCAGCAGGCCATTGACCCCGTCCTGATAGATCATGCGGGCGACGAGGAAGCGCAGGATGCCCGGTTTGCCGCGGAGGTCGCGCAGCGTGGCGGTGAGGTCGGCAAAGCCGGCGCGCACGGCGGCGGCGATCGGCAGTCCTTTGCTTTGATCCGGCGTGAAGAAGAACATCGGCAGGATGAAGACGAAATACCACAGCGCCGAAATCGGCCCGGTGATGCGGGCGTCTTCGCCGGTCGCGGGATCGAGACCGAAAAGGGGTGCAATGCCGATGGCGGTCTTGCCTGTTTCCGGATTGGCGGCGAGAAGGGCGACCACCGCGATCAGAACGATCATGCCGCCGAGATAACCGAGGCCCCAGGCGATGTTGGAGATACGGCCGGTATCTTCCGGACGCACGAGGCGCGGCATCATCGAATCGTTGAAGACGATGGAGAATTCGGCCGCGACCGTTGCCAGCACGATCATCGCCATGGCGTAGAGCAGGCTGCTGCCCGGTGCCGCATACCAGAGTGCCGCGAGTGACAGGATTTTGATCATCGCGAAGACCGCGATCCACGGTTTACGCGCGCCGGAGGCGTCGGCGATCGAGCCCATGATCGGGGCGAGCAGCGCAATCACGATGCCGGAAATGGTGAGCGTATAGCTCCAGGCTGCCTGGCCGGCGGCGTGGTCCTCGGTCAGGCGCGAGACCAGATAGGGGCCGAAGATGAAGGTGGTGATGACCGTGAAAAAGGGCTGTGCCGCCCAGTCGAACAGCATCCAGCCCGTAATACCGAGACGGCCTACGCGCGGCTCCCGGCTTTCCACGACATCCGTCATCGCCCCTCCTGAAACGCGGGGCGAAGACTGAGCGCCCGTCCGCAAGCCGGCTAATGAAGCTTATGCTCCATCAGCCGGCATCGGGACTGTGTCATTTCGCCCGTTCCTGTGCAAGGTCGCTGAGGATGCCCGCGGCGACGCTGACCTTGGCGAGCGTGGCTTCGCCGGCTTCGATCAGCGCGGAGAGATTTGCTGTCACACGGGCGAGCTTCTTCTCGTCCGCCTGCTGCCAGGCCGCGAGCGGCGCCTTGTCGCCCTTGTGGCGCGTCAGGACGACCGTCGCGAGGTCGCGGCGGGCATTGGCGATGTCGGTAAGGCTGCGTTGCAGGGCGAGCGCCTCGTAGAGATCGCCGGTCGGGATGCGGCTTGCCGCCGAAAGCAGCCGGCCGATATTGAGCGTCGAACTGATGCCGGCGAAGGTTTGCGCCGTCTTGCCCAGCGTGTCGCCCGTCGCCCCGGCAATCAGCATGATCTCCGGCACGAAGGCCAGCATGGAGAGCGTGGCAATCTCTTCCGCCAGATCCGCCGGCACGCCCTCGTCCTCATAGGCATGCGCCTTGCGACGGGCTTCGTCGCCGGCCGCTTCCGAGATCAGTGTCGAGAGATGCGGGCGAAGCTGCTTCAGCGCCTGCTTCAGCTTGTGCACCGCCTGCTCCATCGAGCCCGACACCGCGCTCGTCGTCAAAAGCAGGCTTGTGACGGTGGCGTAGATGCGGCCGATCTCCTCATAGAGTTCGTTCTGCACGGAACCGGCAACCAGCGTGTCCAGCGCGTCGACGCCGGCATAGAGCGCCGAGAGACCGTAGCCGTCGCGGGCGATGACGGCGGCTTTCACGGCATCCGCCGGGCCGAAGCCGGTGCCGTCGGTCAGCGTGGTGATGAAGGCCGGGCCGCCGCGGTTGATCACTTCGTTGGCGAGGATGGTCGCGATGATTTCGCGGCGCAGGCGATGCGAACGGATGTCGTCCGCATAGGTCTTCTGCATCTTCGCCGGGAAGTAGCTCATCAGCGTCGGTTCGAAATAGGGCTCAT
The DNA here is from genome assembly GCF_052438155.1 of Shinella sp. Lineage (NCBI taxonomy): Bacteria > Pseudomonadati > Pseudomonadota > Alphaproteobacteria > Hyphomicrobiales > Rhizobiaceae > Shinella > Shinella sp. The sequence continues at coordinate 70,803 of NZ_JBQVPI010000016.1, forward strand.
CCGGCAGGCCCGTGTGGACGATTTCATCGAACAGCACGAGCTTGGCGTAGGAGAGCAACACCCCGATCTCCGGCCGCGTCAGCGGCTTGCCGGCCTGGTAGCGTTCCGCCACCGTCCGGTCGTCCGGCAGGGTCTCGACCTTGCGGTTGAGCTGGCCGGCAGCTTCCAGGCGGTCCATCAGCCGCGTTAGCGGCGCGCGATTGGCAATACCCTGCTTTTCGATCAACGAGATCGCCAGCGATTGCAGGTAGTTGTTGCGCAGCACGAGGTGGCCCACCTCGTCCGTCATCGAGGCGAGCAGCACGTTGCGCTTGGCGCGCGTCAGCCGCTCGTCACGCATGGCCGAAGCGAGCGCGATCTTGATGTTGACCTCGACGTCCGACGAATTCACGCCGGCCGAGTTGTCGATGGCGTCGGAATTGCTGCGCCCGCCCTTGAGGCCGAAGGCGATGCGGCCGCGCTGGGTGACGCCGAGGTTTGCGCCCTCGCCGATTACCTTGGCGCGTACGTCCTCGCCGACGATGCGGATCGGATCGTTGGCGCGGTCGCCGACTTCCGCGTCCGTCTCGTTCTGGCCGCGGATATAGGTGCCGATGCCGCCGAACCACATCAGGTCGACCGGCGCCTTCAGGATCGCCGTCATGATCTCGAACGGCGTGGCCTTGGCCTTGTCGATGCCGATGACCGCCATGGCTTCCGCCGTCAGTGTCACGGATTTTTCCGTGCGCGGGATGATCATCGCGCCCTTGGAGAGCACGGACCGATCATAGTCCTGCCAGCTTGAGCGCGGCAGGGCGAACATGCGGCGGCGCTCGGCGAAGGACGTATCGGTATCCGGATTCGGATCGATGAAGATGTCGCGGTGGTCGAAGGCCGCGAGGAGCCGGATCTTTCGCGACAGCAGCATGCCGTTGCCAAAAACGTCGCCCGACATGTCGCCGACACCGGCGACGGTAAAGGGCGCCTTCTGGATGTCGACGTTCATCTCGCGGAAGTGGCGCTTGACGGTTTCCCAGGCGCCGCGGGCGGTGATGCCCATCTTCTTGTGGTCGTAGCCGGCGGAACCGCCCGATGCAAAGGCGTCGTCGAGCCAGAAGCCGGCTTCCTGCGCCAGCCCGTTCGCGGTGTCGGAGAAGGTCGCCGTGCCCTTGTCGGCGGCGACGACGAAATAGGGATCGTCACCGTCGAGGCGCACCGTATCGGCCGGCGGCACGATGTCCGGGCCGACAATGTTGTCGGTGACAGAGAGCAGCGTGCGGATATAGGTCTTGTAGGCCTCGGTACCGGCCTTGAAGATAGCATCGCGGGTGCCACCAACCGGCAGCTGCTTCGGATAGAAGCCGCCCTTGGCGCCGACCGGCACGATGACCGAGTTCTTCACCTGCTGCGCCTTGACGAGGCCCAGCACTTCCGTGCGGTAGTCCTGCGCGCGGTCCGACCAGCGCAGGCCGCCGCGGGCGACCTTGCCGAAGCGCAGGTGCACGCCCTCGACCTCGGCGCCGTAGACGAAGATTTCGCGGAAGGGGCGCGGTTCCGGCAGGCCGTCCAGCGCCTTCGGATCGAGCTTGATCGCCAGCGTCTTGCGCGGCTTGCCGTCGGCATCGCGCTGGAAATAGTTGGTGCGCAGCGTCGCCTGGATGGCGTTGACGTAGCGGCGGAGAATTCTGTCCTCGTCGAGGCTCGGCACGTTGGCCAGGGCTTCTTCGATCGCCGTCGCCGTTTCACCGGTCTTCTTCTCGCGCTGGCGGTCCGAAAACTTCGGGTCGAGGCGGGTCTTGAACAGGCGGAAGAGATTGGAGGCGATCGCCGGATATTTGTTGAGCGTATCGGCAATGTAGCCCTGCGAATAGGCAATGCCGGTCTGGCGCAGATAGCGCGAATAGGTGCGCAGCGCCATGATCTCGCGGGCGGAAAGCCCGCCGGTCAGGATGAGGCGGTTCAGCGCATCGTCGTCCACCTCGCCGTGCCAGGCCCCAAGGAAGGCTTCTTCCAGCATCGGGCTCAGCTTGGCGAGGTTGATCTCGATGCCGTCGCGGTGTTTCAGCTCCATGTCATGCAGGATGACGCGGCGCTGTTCGCCATCGAGACCCACGACAGAGAGGTCGTGCGTCTGTTCGCTGATGACGTTGAAGCCGAGGTTTTCCAGCAGTGGCACGCGCTTCGACAGCGAGACCGGTTCGTTGGCGTGGAAGATCTTCAGCTCGACGGAGCTGAGGTCCGCGTTCCAGGCCTTGCGGTAGAAGGCGATGCTGATCGGGTTTTCGGATGTTGCCGTGGTAATGAGGGCAAGGTCGGCATGCGCCTCGGCGGGCGTGAAATCTTCCTGGTACCCGCGGTCGGCGACCAGTCGCAGGCCATCGGCATTGGAGAGTGCTTCGAAACGGTCGGTCCAGCGGGTGGCGATTTCGCGCACGGCCTGCTCGAGTTTCGACTGCGGGATGCGCGGCGTCTTGCCGCCGGAGCGGCCGACGATGAAATGCACACGGGCAAGGCCGCCTTCCGGGAAAGCCGGGTAATAGGCGGAGACGCGGCCGTCATAAGCCGACTTCAGATAGTTGCCGATCTTTTCGCGCACATCCGAATCGTATTGCTCGCGCGGCACATAGACGATCACCGAGACGAAACGGTCGAAGCGGTCGATGCGCGGCAGCACGCGGATGCGCGGCCGGTCGGACAGTTCGTTGATCTGTTCGCAGAAGGTGGCAAGCAGGCCGGTGTCGATCTGGAAGAGATCGTCACGCGGATAGGATTCCAGCGTGTTGATCAGCATCTTGCCGGAATGGCTCTTCGGATCGTAGCCGAAATGCTCGACGACACCCGCCACCTTGGACCGCAGAAGCGGGATCTGGCCGGCAGCATGGGTATAGGCGGTGGAGGTAAAGAGGCCAACGATGCGCAGCTCGCCGATCACCTTGCCCTTTTCGTTGAAGCGCTTGAGGCCGACATAATCCATATAGGCACGACGGTGCACGACGGATTTCACATTGGCCTTGGTGACGATCAGCAGATCCGGGCCTTCGAGGAATTCCAGGATTTCCGGGGTCGTCGTCACGGCGTCCTTGCCGAGGCGCAGCACGCGGACGTCCGGGTCGGCGAGAATGCCGAGGCCTTCGCCGCCGCGCTCCACCGTCGCCTGCTCGCCCTTGCCGGAATAGCTGTATTCACGCATGCCGAGGAAGGTGAAGTTGTTGCCGCGCAGCCAGGTCAGGAAGGCGAGCGCCTCGTCCTTGTCGGCCTTGGCTTTGGCATAGCGCTCCATGTCGGCCATGGCGCTGTCGAGCTTTTCGACCATGGAAGGCCAGTCATCGACGGCGAGATGGACCTGGTGGAGCACGTTGCCGATACGCTCCGTGAGCGATGCCGCCTCATTGGGCGCAAGCTCGGAAAGGTGGATCTCGATATGGCTGACCCGTTGCGTCGGCTCGCTTTCCTCGTCCGGCGAGAAGAGTTTTGGCGCTTCGCCCGGTTTCACCACGAGGATGGGGTGGATTGCGAGATGCACGTCGCGATGCGTGCTCGTCACTTCGCCCATTACCGAATCATAGAGAAACGGCTGGTTGCGGTCTGTGACGGAAAGCACGGAGACCGGCTGGCCCAGGGGCCGGACGTCAGGTAGCGTGGTGACGGTGACACGCGGCGCGGAACCGTCCCAGGCCTCGATTTCGGCCATGGCATGGGCGGCGGCGGCGGCCAGCATTTCGCCGGTATAGTGCTCGATGTCGTCCTTGCTGGCACGACCGAAGAGAATGTCCGGGTTCAGCGTCTTCGCGCCGAGGGCGGCGGCTGCGGCCTTTGCGGCCTCGATGTGTTTTTCTCGTTTCACGTTGGTCCTGGCACCCATGGAAGTTCCCCTAGAATCCGATCGCCGGACGTTAGCAGAAGAAAAAATACGCGCGACGAAATTTGTGCATTTGCGAGAAAATTCAATCGATTTTGTCCGGAATAGGTCAGTTTTGCTGACGTTTTGACGTTAAATCGGCCTTTTTTCGCCGAAAAGCAGCCAAAAACCGGCCGAAGCCGTTCCATGTTGCCCTGCAGCGACAGGCGCTTGGCACGGCGGGCGTTGACAGGAAAACACCCCCTTGTCATCACTCGAATGGAACGAGGGAGCAGGCAATGACCGAGAGCGACAAGGGCACCGTCATCGTCATTTCGAGCCATGTGGTGCGCGGCACGGTCGGCAACCGGGCTGCCGTCTTCGCGCTCGAAACGCTCGGCCATCCGGTCTGGGCGCTGCCGACGGTCATTCTGCCCTGGCATCCCGGCCACGGAAAATCGACGCGGGTGGCGATTTCGGCGGATGATTTCGACGCGATGATTTCCGATCTCATCCGTGCACCATGGCGCGGCGAGGTGAAGGCCGTCTTGTCCGGCTATCTCGGTAGCGCGGCGCAGGCTCATTCCGTGGCGCGGCTGGTAGAAAGCCTTCGTGCGGACAATCCCGATCTTCTTTACATGTGCGATCCGGTCTGCGGCGATGAGAATGGGCTCTATATTGCGGAAGAAACGGCGGTGGCGATCCGCGACAGCCTGATCCCGCTCGCCTCGATCGCCACACCCAACCGTTTCGAGCTGGCCTGGCTTGCCGGCGCGCCGCTTGAGACCAACAATGCGATCATCGATGCGGCACTGTCGCTCGGCCCCGCCCGCATGCTTGTCACCTCTTCACTGCCGCTGATGGCTGGCAGCACGGGCAATCTCTATCTTTCCGGCCGCAGCGCGCTTCTTGCGGAACACCGGCTTGTGCCGAACCCGCCGAACGGCACCGGCGATCTTCTTGCCGCCATCTTCCTCTCGCGGCTGATGGAAAACCTGCCGGAAGAGCGTGCGCTGATGATGGCGACGGCCAGCGTTTTCGAAATCGTCGCGCGCACCGCCAAGCGCGGCGCCGACGAGCTGACTCTGGAGCAGGACGCCTCCAGCATCTCGACGCCCATGGCCATGGTGCAGATGCGCCGCCTCGTGCACCCGGCGCAGACGCGACGGTCCTAATGCGCCTTGCGCCCTGCCCTTCGGAGTGGTTTATGCACTTCCGGATGGGGCCTCATCCGTAGATCGTTACACGGGGGTATTCCGACACCATGAACCGCTTTCCCGATCGTCTTATGAATGGCTACCGCAATTTCATGTCCGGCCGCTACGTGGAGCAATCGGCGCGCTACAGGGCCTTGGCCGAAACCGGCCAGAAACCGAAGACACTGGTCATTGCCTGTTGTGACTCCCGGGCAGCACCCGAGACGATCTTCGACAGCGGACCGGGTGAACTTTTCGTCGTGCGCAACGTGGCGAACCTCGTGCCGCCCTATGAGCCGGATGGCCAGTTCCACGCCACATCCGCCGCCCTTGAATTCGCCGTCCAGTCGCTGAAGGTCAGCGACATCGTGGTGATGGGTCACGGCCGCTGCGGCGGTATCTCCGCCGCCCTCGACCCGGATGCCGAGCCGCTTTCGCCCGGTGACTTCATCGGCAAGTGGATGGGCATGCTGAAGCCTGTCGCCGAGCAGATCCAGGGCGCTGAAATCCTGACGCAAGCGGAACGCCAGCGTGCGCTGGAACGCGTTTCCATCCGCAACTCCATCACCAATTTGCGTACCTTCCCCTGTGTGCGCATCCTGGAGGAAAAGGGTCGCATACAGCTGCACGGCTCCTGGTTCGATATTTCCACCGGCGAACTCTGGGTCATGGATGCCAAGACCGGCGATTTCTTGCGTCCGAGCCTGTAAGTTCAATTGCCGCGCAATTCCGGACGCAAACCGCTACACATTCTTGCTGGAATTGCTGCATGAAAAAACCCGGCGCGAAGGCTCGCACCGGGTTTCCTGCATTCAAAGCGTGTTCGGCTCAGTTACCGTCGATTTCCGCGCCAATGATGGCGATCGCGCGCTGATAGACGCTGGCCGCATTCCAGCCCTGCAAGGCGCCGAAATTGCTCTCGCCCGGCTGGTAGCCGCCGCCGGCGCTCCAGCCGTGGCCGCGCAGGAAGTTCGCTGTGGAGGCAAGCGCGTCGGCCTTCGAGCCGACGAGATCGATGCGGCCGTTGCCGTCACCATCGACACCGTATTTCAGCACGTTTGCCGGCAGGAATTGCGTCTGGCCGATTTCGCCATGCGCGGCACCGCGAGCCGATGTGCTGAGCGTGCCGTTCTGCACGAGCTGCAGCGTGGCATAGAGCTGGTTGGTGAAATACTCCGAACGGCGGCAATCATAGGCCAGTGTCGCGACGGCCGAGATCGTGTGTTCCTTGCCGAGGAAGCCGCCAAAGCCGGTTTCCATGCCCCAGATGGCAAGCAGCGGGCCGGCTGGCACGCCGTAACGGGCTTCGATCCGCTCGAAGAGGGCAGCGTTCTGCTTCTTCAGGCTCTTGCCGCGGTTGATGATCGCCTTGCCGCCACGCTTCTGCATGAACTGGTCGAGCGAGAGTTTAAAACTCTTCTGGCCGCGGTCGGCGCGGATCGTCGCGCGCGCGTAGCTCACATTGGCGAAAGCCTTGTCAATCGTCGAACGGCTGATGCCACGGCTGGCCGCCTCATCCTTGAATGCCTCGACCCAGGCCGGAAAACCGCTCGCGTCGTTGCCGCACTTGGCAGCCTGAGCCGCCGCCGGCACCGCTGCTGTGGCGATCAATGCGGCCAGCACCTTGGCCACGCTCTTTGTCATGCCCATAAAAAACCCCGTGATTTTCGTCTATCCGCTGCGGGAGCATGTCATGCTCCCCTGTTCCTGTCATCGCAACTCGCCGTGAGCCGGTCCGGCGAGACCGCCGGCATGGTTTCAAAGCGAAGTCCCGATTGTTCTCAGACGGAACAACCGGGACTTTTATTTAAACTTGGTTAAGGGAACGTTGCCATTTCTGACCGAAATGCGCCAGACGCCCCTTCTCCTCATCTTTCGTTCAATCAGGCTGCCTGCTTCTTCGCCTTGATCAGGCCGCGCGCGACAAGCAGTTCCGCGATCTGGATGGCGTTGAGGGCGGCACCCTTGCGCAGGTTGTCGGAAACGATCCAGATGTTGAGGCCGTTCTCGACGGTCGCGTCCTCGCGGATGCGCGAGATGAAGGTGGCGTCTTCACCGGCCGATTCGTACGGCGTCATGTAGCCGCCGTCCTCGTGCTTGTCGATGACCTGGCAACCCGGCGCTTCGCGCAGGATCTCGCGGGCTTCGTCCGCCGTGATTTCGTTTTCGAACTCGATGTTGACCGATTCGGAATGGCCGATGAAGACAGGCACGCGCACGGCCGTGCAGGTCACCTTGATCTTCGGGTCGAGCATCTTCTTGGTCTCGGCGAGAACCTTCCACTCTTCCTTCGTGTAGCCGTCTTCCATGAAACTATCGATGTGCGGAATGACGTTGAAGGCGATGCGCTTGGTGAACTTCTTCGTTTCGAGCGGGTCGGCGACGAAGACGGCGCGGGTCTGCTGGAAGAGCTCGTCCATGCCTTCCTTGCCGGCGCCGGAAACGGACTGATAGGTCGAGACGACGACGCGCTTGATCTTGGCGCGGTCATGCAGCGGCTTCAGCGCGACGACGAGCTGGGCGGTCGAGCAATTCGGGTTGGCGATGATGTTCTTGCGGGTAAACAGGCTGATGGCGTCCGGGTTCACTTCCGGAACGATCAGCGGAACGTCGGCGTCGTAGCGCCAGGCGGATGAGTTATCGATGACGACGCACCCCTTGGCGCCGATCTTCGGCGACCACTTCTGCGAAACCGTGCCGCCGGCCGACATCAGGCAGATGTCGGTGTCGGAGAAATCGTAGTTTTCGAGGTTCTGCACCTTCAGCGTCCTGTCGCCGAAGGACACTTCGGTGCCGAACGAGCGGCTGGAGGCCAGCGCCACGACTTCGTCGGCCGGGAAGCCACGCTCGGAAAGGATGTTCAGCATCTCACGGCCGACATTGCCGGTCGCGCCGACGATTGCGATCTTGAAACCCATATTTATGCTCTCTTTCTCTGTCTCTCCGCGGGTCAGGAGGGGAAACCCGCCGGCCTTGGCGCGGGTTTCCGGTCCCCGGCCATACCGGGGAGAGAGCGGTGGCCAGAGACGTCAGACGGTTTTCGTCGTCGTTTTGGCCATTGTTTTGGAAATCGATACGCAATAGCGAACCCGTCCGGCGTTGAAGGCCGGAGCGATCATGCTGGCGATGGTGATACCAAAGCGGTTCATGTCGGTTCCCTTGCGTGCGTGCTGAATACGCTCATCTTGCAAAGAGTCAAGCCTTGCGTGCCCGATCCGGCGTTTCGGCACGGCCGCGACTTAAGTCGTAGGCCGAAAGTCATAAGCCCAAAGCAGCGCTGATATCACAGTCCGTTTTCTGCCATCCTTTGATCAGGCGCACCCCGTCCGGCGTTTTTTGGGAGAAACTCCGAACCCCTATGGGCTGCCCCGACACGCCGTTTTTGTGGAGGACAAACAAATGGCTAATGTTTCGACGGTGGGCAACGCCAAGGCGGCGCCGATGACCGGCGAGCAGAAGAAGGTGATCTTCGCCTCTTCGCTCGGCACTGTTTTCGAATGGTATGATTTCTATCTTTACGGCTCGCTGGCGATCTATATCGGCGCCACCTTCTTCAGCCAGTATCCGGAAACGACGCGCAACATCTTTGCGCTGCTGGCCTTTGCTGCGGGCTTCCTTGTGCGTCCGTTCGGCGCGCTGGTGTTCGGCCGCCTCGGCGACCTCGTCGGCCGCAAATACACCTTCCTCGTCACCATTCTCATCATGGGCGTTTCGACCTTCGTCGTCGGCCTGCTGCCCGGTGCTGCCACCATCGGCATTGCCGCTCCGATCATCCTGGTCTTGCTGCGCATGCTGCAGGGCCTCGCGCTCGGCGGCGAATACGGCGGTGCCGCGACTTATGTCGCCGAGCACGCTCCGAACGGCCGGCGCGGTTACTTCACCTCGTGGATCCAGACGACGGCGACGCTCGGCCTGTTCCTGTCGCTGGTGGTCATCCTTTTGGTGCAGTACATTCTCGGCAAGGAAGCCTTTGCCGAATGGGGCTGGCGCATTCCGTTCCTGCTCTCGGCCATTCTGCTCGGCGTCTCCGTCTGGATCCGTCTGAAGATGAACGAATCGCCGGCCTTCGCGAAAATGAAGGAAGAGGGCAAGGGCTCCAAGGCACCGCTGAGCGAAGCCTTCGGCCAGTGGCGCAATGCCAAGATCGCGCTGCTCGCGCTGTTCGGCGCCGTCGTCGGCCAGGCCGTCGTCTGGTATTCCGGCCAGTTCTACGCGCTGTTCTTCCTGACCGGCGTGCTGAAGGTCGACGGCCAGTCGGCGAATATCATGGTCGCCTGCTCGCTGTTGCTCGGCACCGGCTTCTTCGTCTTCTTCGGCTGGCTGTCCGACAAGATCGGCCGCAAGCCGATCATCATGGCCGGCCTGCTGCTTGCCATGCTGACCTACTTCCCGCTGTTCAAGGCTCTGACCTGGGCCGGCAACCCGGCACTTGCACAGGCACAGGCTACGATCCGCGCGACGGTTACCGCCGCTCCGGGCGACTGCAGGTTCCAGTTCAACCCGACGGGGACCGCGAAGTTCACCACTTCATGCGATATCGCAACGTCGTTCCTGACCCGCAACTCGGTGCCCTATGATGTCGTCACCACGGCGGCTGCCGGCACGGCTGCGACGGTGAAGATCGGTGAGCAGACGATCAACAGCTACGACGCCATCGCCGCAGGCGACCAGGCCAAGGCTCTCGACGCTGCCTTCCAGAAGCAGACCAACATGGCGCTTCATGACGGCGGCTATCCGCTGGTTCGCGGTGCCGCCAAGGTTCCGGAAGCCAAGCTCGATGCCTTCGTCGCCGCTAACCCGGAACTCGCCCTCGATGCGACGGCCATCCGTGCCGGCGAAAAGGCAAACATGCCGGCAGCCGACCTCATCAAGGCCAAGCTGCTGACGGCCGATGAAGCCACTGGTGTCACCGACATGCCGGTCTACACGATTGCCGGCGGCGGCCCCTTCACCATGGTCGCTGATCCTGCGAACGTGAACTGGACCACGATCATCGCGGTGCTGACGGTCCTCGTGATCTACGTCACCATGGTCTACGGCCCGATCGCCGCCCTGCTGGTCGAACTCTTCCCGACCCGCATCCGCTACACCGGCATGTCGCTGCCCTACCATATCGGCAACGGCTGGTTCGGCGGTCTGCTCCCGGCAATGGCTTTCGCGATGAGCGCGGCCCAGGGCGATATCTACTTCGGCCTCTGGTACCCGATCGTGTTTGCCGGCATCACGCTGGTCATCGGTCTCCTGTTCCTGCCGGAAACCAAGGACCGCGACATCCACGCCATGGATTGATCTCCCCCCTTCCGATGAGTTCATGGCAACCCGGCTCGTGGCAACACGGGCCGGGTTTTTCATTGGGTTTTCGGCGGCAGCAGCGCCTTTGGCAGCGGCCAGCCCTTTTCGTTGAAACGGAAAAGCCATTCCTTGCGGGCGAAGAAGAAGGCTGTGGCAACGGCCGTCCAGAGGCCGAGCAGCAGGCCCGCCGCCACGTCGCTCGGATAATGCGCGCCGACGATGACGCGCGAGACGCCGATCATCAGCGCGCCGATCAGGAAGAGCGGCCGCAGCCGCGGCACCAGCATGGAAAAGGCGCCGAAGAAGGCGCCGACGGCCGCCGAATGGCCGGACGGAAAGCTGGAATAGAGGTCGTCATAGGCAAAGGGCGTCAGGCTATAGGCGCCGTGGTCGGCAAAAAGCTCCGGCCGGGCCCGCCCTATAATCAGTTTGAAGAGATGCACGAGGGCGCTCGTCGCGCCGACCGTCAGCAAAAAATAGAGCGACAATCGGCGCGCGGTTCTCGCTTTGCCCGTCACCGTTTCGTTGCTGCTCACCCGGCGGACGATATAGGCGAGGATGATGACGAAGCCGAAACCGTAGATCATCCAGCTGAAGGTGCCGAAATCGGTAATCCGCTTGTTGAAGGTGACGATTGCGCCGGGCAGACCCTGCGCGCGCTGCGAGAGCACAGGATCGAACGGAATGAGGGCCACGACGAGCACGACGGTGGCAGCGAGGATCCAGAGTGTGGAGGTGGCGAGCGGTCGGTTCATGAGGATCCTTCGAAAACAGCGTGCTTCCCATGTGTTGGCGACCGCTGTCATTTCAAGTGAGCGGAAACGAAAAAGGCTCCCGGAGCGTTTGTCCCGGGAGCCTTTTCCTATCTCGATATTCCCCCTCGTCCGCCTGCCGGCACCTTCTCCCCGCTGGGGGAGAAGGTGGTCCGTAGGGCCGGAAGAGGGGTTTTTAAGCTCAGGCCGAGAGCTTCTTGAACGCGGCGAGGATCGCGTCGCCCATTTCCGTGGTGCCGACCTGGCGGCTGCCTTCGGACATGATGTCGCCGGTGCGCACACCGCTGTCGAGCACGTCGGCGATCGCCTTTTCCAGGTTATCGGCTTCCGTGACCATGTTGAACGAGTAGCGCAGGCACATGGCGAAGGAGGCGATCATGGCGATCGGATTGGCAATGCCCTTGCCGGCAATGTCCGGCGCCGAGCCGTGCACGGGCTCGTAGAGCGCCTTGCGCTGGCCCTTGGCATCCGGTGCGCCGAGCGAGGCGGACGGCAGCATGCCGAGCGAGCCGGTCAGCATGGCGGCGACGTCGGAGAGCATGTCGCCGAACAGGTTGTCGGTCACGATGACATCGAACTGTTTTGGCGCACGAACCAGCTGCATGCCACCGGCGTCGGCCAGCATGTGATCGAGCTGCACGTCGGAATAGGCGCGCTTGTGCGTTTCCGTCACGACCTGGTTCCACAGAACGCCGGACTTCATGACGTTGCGCTTTTCCATCGAGCAGACGCGGTTGCCGCGCGTGCGGGCCAGTTCGAAGGCGACGCCGGCAATGCGCTCGATCTCGTAGGTATCGTAGACCTGCGTGTCGATGCCGCGCTTCTGGCCGTTGCCGAGGTCGATGATTTCCTTCGGCTCGCCGAAATAGACGCCGCCCGTCAGCTCGCGCACGATGAGGATGTCGAGGCCTTCCACCAGCTCGGGCTTCAGCGAGGAGGCGTTGGCGAGTGCCGGATAGCAGATGGCCGGGCGCAGGTTTGCAAACAGCTTGAGGTCCTTGCGCAGGCGCAGCAGGCCGGCTTCCGGGCGGACTTCGTAAGGAACGGCATCCCATTTCGGGCCGCCGACGGCGCCGAACAGCACGGCATCGGCCGCAAGCGCCTTCTCCATATCGCCTTCCGAGATCGCCGCGCCATGGGCGTCATAGGCCGAGCCGCCGACGAGGCCTTCGTCGGTTTCAAAGCCCGTGCCGAGCTCGGCGTTCATGTAGGCGATGATCTTGCGGACTTCCGCCATGGCTTCCGGGCCGATGCCGTCGCCGGGCAGGAGGAGAAGGGTGCGCGCTGTCATGGCAATTTCCTTGATGTCACGGATTGGTCGCGCGCTTCTTAGCGCAACTTCCGTTCAAGGAAAATCGCCGGGACGAAAGATTTTTGCGCGAGTGATTCAGCTTTGGCGCAGGGCCGTCACTTCGATCTCGATCAGCATTTCCGGCCGGATGAGGTCGCAGACGACCATGGCAGCGGCGGGGCGGATCTTGCCGAAGGTCTCGCCGAGGATCGGAAAGACGCGGTCGGCGAAGGCGGCTTCGGTGATGTAATAATGGCAGCGCACGACGTCGGCAAAGGAGAAGCCGGCCTCCTCCAGAACCTCGCCGATGGTGGCGAGGCAGCGACGTGTCTGCTCTTCGACGCTCTCGGGCATTGTCATCGTCGCGTAGTCGTAACCGGTCGTGCCGGAAACGAAACACCAGTCACCCTGAACAACAGCGCGCGAATAACCCGCCTTCAGTTCGAAGGGAGAACCGGACGAGATCAGCCGGCGCATGGCCTCAAGCCCAAGGACGGATCGAAGCGTTCTGCTTTTCGAAGCTGTCGATCGATGTGACCTTTTCCAGCGTCAGGCCGATGTCGTCGAGGCCGTTCAGCAGGCAGTGGCGACGGAAGGCGTCGATCTCGAAGGTGATGCGGCCGCCGTCGGGACCGGTGATCTCCTGGGTTTCCAGGTCGACGGTCAGGATGGCGTTGGAGCCGCGGCTGGCATCGTCCATCAGCTTGTCGAGGTCATCCTGGCTGACGACGATCGGCAGGATGCCGTTCTTGAAACAGTTGTTGTAGAAAATGTCGGCGAAGCTGGTGGAGATAACGCAGCGGATGCCGAAGTCGAGCAGCGCCCATGGCGCGTGTTCGCGCGAGGAGCCGCAGCCGAAATTGTCGCCGGCAACCAGGATCGTGGCGTTCTGGTAGGCGGGCTTGTTCAGCACGAAGTCTTCGTTGACGCTGCCGTCTTCATGAAAACGCGCTTCGGCGAAGAGGCCTGCGCCGAGACCGGTGCGCTTGATGGTCTTCAGGTAGTCCTTCGGAATGATCATGTCCGTGTCGATATTGACGACGGGAAGCGGCGCGGCGACGCCGGTCAGCTTGACGAACTTGTCCATACGAAAACCCTCGAAAGTCGGTGATGTCGGTTCGGTCCAGCGTTTAGATCAGTTTTCCCGGAATTTGAAGGAGAATCTTCGGGAAATCCGGCCGGCAAACGCAAAAGCCGGGCGCGGTCTGCGCCCGGGGTCCCTTTCAGAAGAGGGATACGGTTAGAGATCGATGATCGTGCCGCGACCGTCGTTCCAGATGCGCGGCTCGCGCTGGCCGGGGGCCGTGCGATTGTTGCGCGCGCGGGCCTTTGCCCGGACCGGGACAGGCTGGAGTTTGCCGGCGAGCATCGAGCCCAGCATCAGCACGGCGACGATGCCGGCGATGGCAAGGCCGACGGAGGCGGCGAACAGGAAGGTCGCGCCTGCGATGAGCGTGGCGAGGACTGTGAAGACGATGGAGCGTATGCGCTGCATGGATTTTGCCCTTTCTCTAGACTTCAATGTGGGGGTGGATTTTGTCCATTGCAAGGCCGAACTCGCCGGATTCGTGGCGCTGTAGTGCTTGCCGGCTGCGACAAAGCGCGGCAAAAAGGACGGATGAACAGAACCCCGCACCACCATCCGCTTCGCCTGCGCCGCTCGGTGCTGAGCGTTCCCGCCGCAAATCCGAGGGCGCTCGCCAAATCCGCCGTGCTCGATTGCGATGCGATCATCTTCGATCTGGAAGATTCGGTCCTGCCGGAGAAGAAGGCGGATGCGCGCGCGGCCCTCATCGAACACTTCAAGGGGCTCGACCGGACTTCCGGTTGCGAGCATGTCATCCGGATCAATTCGCTCGACGGGCCGGACGGCGCCCTGGACCTCGAAGCGGTGCTGGACTGCATGCCGGATGCGGTGCTGTTGCCGAAAGTGTCGGAGCCGCAGGACATCCTCACGGTTGCCGACTGGCTTTCCGAGGCGGGGGCGGATGACGGCCCACGGCTCTGGGCGATGATCGAGACGGCAGCCGGGCTGCTCAACCTTGCGGCCATTGCCGAGACGGGCCGCACCCATGGCGGGCGGCTCGATTGCCTGGTCGTCGGCCTCAACGACCTGCGCAAGGAAACCGGCATTGCCGATATTCCGGGCCGTCCCTACCTCGTTCCCCTGTTGCTTCAGGTCGTCGTGGCGGCGCGGGCCTCGGGACTTGACGTCATCGACGCCGTGTTCAACGATTTTTCGGATACGGACGGCCTCGAAGCAGAATGCCTGCAGGGACGCCAGATGGGTTTCGATGGCAAGATGCTGATTCACCCCGCCCAGATTGCCATTGCCAACGAGGCCTTTGGCGTCACGGAGGGCGAGGCCGCGGAAGCACTCGCCATCGTCGCCGCCTTCGCGGCACCTGAAAATGCCGGCAAGGCCGTCATTGATCTGCGCGGCCGCATGGTCGAAAAGCTCCACGCCGACCAGGCCGGGCGTCTGCTCGCCAGGGTCGACCTGATCAACGAGAGAAAGAGAAACGCATGAAAGTCTACCGACTCCTGACCGCTCCCGACGATGCCTCGTTCTGTCACAAGGTGACGCTGGCGCTGAACAAGGGCTGGGAGCTGCATGGCTCGCCGACCTACGCCTACAATGCCGACGCCAAGATCATGCAATGCGGCCAGGCGGTGGTGAAGGACGTTCCGGGCAAGGAATACACGCCGGACATCAAGCTTTCCGAGCAGTAAGCCTGAAAACAGATTGCGGCGGCTTACCCCGCCGCAATCTCGGCGCTCGCCTCGATACGCTCCATATCGTCGTCGGACAGACCGAAATGGTGGCCGATCTCGTGGATGAGCACATGGGTGATGATGTCGCCCAGCGTCTCCTCGTTCTCCGCCCAGTAATCGAGGATCGGGCGGCGGTAGAGGGTGATGCGGTTCGGCATTTCGCCGGTCTCGACAGTGAAACGTTCGCTGATGCCGCGGCCCTCGAACAGGCCGAGCAGGTCGAACGGTGTTTCCAGCGCCATGTCTTCAAAGACGTCGTCGCTCGGGAACTCGGCGATCTCGATGATGAGGTTGCCGGTGAGTGCCCGGAATTCTTCCGGCAGATGGCCATAGGCCTCCAGCGCCAGCGATTCGAACGCGCTGATCGTTGGGGCATGGCGCGTCCGCCAATCGTCGGTCTGGTCAATGCGGGCCATGGGCTCTCCTTTGACCGTCATATAGACGATTTCCAGCGCTTTTCGAGGATTGAATTTGCATGCCCTGCCTGCATCGCATGCGTAAATAGAGCGGTTTGCGCGGCGAACCGATTTTTACGCCGACGGGCGCCGAAAGGTCGGGTTTCTGAAAAGACGCCGCCAAAAGCCACTTTTGCAACAAATCGTGATCACTCGATTTGCCGCACCGGGCTCCTGATTTTCACCAGGCCGCAAAAGCCTAACCATATGAAAAGGCGATATTTCTAGTCAAGATTAGAATGACTCTAAATTAGTGGGTCAACAAGACTGACCTGTTCATTCTTGACAGCCAATGTCCTCTTTTGCTTAATGCCGGAAACTCAGTACTTTGCGTATGGCAGGCAGGACGAAATGCTGGTTTGCAGCTGCAACTTCATCACCGATACGGACATTGTTGACGTGATCAACAGCCTCCTCGACGAGGACTGTTGGCAGCTCATCGTGCCCGCAAAAGTCTATCACGCGATGCAGAAGCGCGGCCGTTGCTGCGGCTGTTTTCCGAATGTGGTAGACATCATCGTCCGCACAACCGAACAGTACCACGCCGGCCGCCACTCGACGGACGACGAGATATTTGATTTCATGACCCGCCTCAAACAATTCCATGAAGAAAACAGGAGAGCGGACCTTGAAAGGCGACAAAAAAGTCATCGAGCAGCTTAACGAAGCGCTCCATCTCGAGCTGGGTGCTGTCAACCAGTACTGGCTCCACTACCGCCTTCTCGAGGACTGGGGTTACACGCTTCTCGCCAAGAAGGAGCGTGCCGAGTCCATCGAAGAGATGCAGCACGCCGACAAGCTCGTCGCGCGCATCATCTTCCTCGAAGGCCACCCGAACCTCCAGACCGTCGCGCCGCTTCGCATCGGCCAGAACGTCAAGGAAGTGCTGGAAGCCGACCTCGCCGGCGAATACGATGCCCGCAAGGCCTACAAGAAGTCGCGCGACATCTGTCATGATGCCGGTGACTACGTCACCATGAAGCTCTTCGAAGAGCTTTTGATCGACGAGGAAGGCCATATCGACTTCCTCGAGACCCAGCTTGAGCTTCTCGGCAAGCTCGGCGCGGAAAAGTACGGCCAGCTCAACGCCGCACCGGCTAACGAAGCCGAGTAACATACGGCCTCTTCGGAGCGAGCCAGCAAAGACATCTGAAAATCCCCGGCTTGTCCGGGGATTTTTCGTTTCTGGCCCGCTCATCCAACTCCTGTAACCTCGGTAACAGACCCTCTCCCGCGTGTGGCCGATTTCCCGCTGTCAGTTTCCAAGGGAACAGGGACCCGCCTTTTTTTGCCGAATATAGCGGCAGAACGCACGCAGTCCGCGGCGTTCGATTGAACGGACGAAGCCGGTCCCGGCTTGAAGCACTTCCTTCCAGGACCTTCGCACTTTCCATCGTGGTCTCCCAGCGGGGCCGCGGGCGGCCGGCGCATGTCCAGAACGCACGATGAGGAGACCCGAATGGGTACAATAATTGGTACGGATGGCGTCGACACTTTGCTCGGCAGCGATCTCGAGGATGATTTCATCATGGCGCTTGGTGGCGCCGACAAGGTCAATGGCGGCATGGGCAAGGACTCGATCATGGCCGGCGAAGGCGATGATACGGTCAACGGCTCGTTCCAGGACGACATGATCACGGGCGACGAGGGCAAGGATACGCTCTACGGCGACAGTGGCAGCGACATGATCGAGGGTGGTGCCGGAGCGGACAAGTACTATGGCGGTTCGGGGCGTGACACGCTGATGGTCGGCAAGCTCGCTACCGCGTCCGGCGACGTGCTCGACGGTGGCTCGGGCACCGACAAGATGAGCATTGACTATTCCGATCAGGCGACGGCCCTCAACATCACCATCGGAGACTGGATTTCGCCGCAAACGCTGACCGGCAATGTCCGTGCGCTGAATGTCGAGAGTTTCGACATTACCGGCACCAATCTCAACGATCGCATCACGGGCGGCAACTATTCCGACACGCTGAGGGGCGGCCGTGGCGATGACACCCTGTCCGGGGGCCGCGGCCTGTTGGACATGCTGTCTGGCGAGGATGGTAACGACACGATCCGAGGCGGCTATGGCACAGACTTCGTCGATGGCGGCGCCGGTGACGACAAGCTGTATGGCGAGCAGGGTGTAGACGTAATCTATGGTGGTGCGGGCAATGACATCGCCTCCGGCGGTGACGCATTCGACTTCATCCTTGGCAATGACGGCAACGACAAGCTTTATGGCGATGCCGGCAACGACATCATCGATGGCGGAGAGGGCAACGACACGGTGAACGGCGGCACCGGTGATGACGACCTCGACGGCAGCATTGGCAACGACATTATCGAAGGTGGCAGCGGGAACGACACGATCACCTACACCTATGGCGAGGGCAAGGACACGATCACCGATGCCAGCGGCAGCGACCGCCTGGTGATCGAGGCGTTCACCGGCAACTTCACGGCCAAGGCGGCGACCGTGGTCAATACCCTTGCCGGCGGCACGACCATCAAGGGCTTCGAGCACTACACGATCACGGCCACCGGTTCGGGCACCAATGTGATCACCACGGGTGCCGGCAACGACGTCATCGACACCGCTGCCGGAAAGGACACGGTCAATGCCGGCGCCGGCAATGACGTGGTGGAACTCGGCGAAGGCGGCGCGGACAAGGCGGATGGCGGCGCCGATTTCGACTATGTCTCCGTCGATCGTCGGTCGACGACGACCGGCCTGACCTTCGAGGCGACGGGTGCCGCCGCGAAGATCAGCGATGGCACGACGCTGAAAAACTTCGAGGTTATCGAAGTGGCCTTCGGATCGGGCAACGACGTCGTGAAATCCGTGGGGTCTGCTTCAGCCGTGCAGTTCCTCGGTTTTGCCGGCAATGACACGCTGATCGGCACGGCCGGTGCCGATACGCTCGACGGCGGTGAAGGCAATGACAAGCTGACCTCCGGTGGCGGCAGCGATACGCTGTATGACCAGGGTGGCACCAACACGATCAGCGCCGGCGATGGCAATGACGTCGTGTATGTCGGTGACAGTGCCAAGGCCGTCGGTCACAACACCGTCGATCTCGGCATCGGCAATGACAGCTTCTACCGCACGGCCTCGACCGGTAAGCTGACGCTCGATGGGGGCACGGGCACGGACTCGGCTTCCATCGACTTCAGCAAGTACTCCACGGGGATCGTCTTCAACCTGTCGCCGAATGTCACGGTCACCGGGGCGCCGGTCACTGTCAAGAATGTCGAGCGGGTCGCGCTCATCGGCGGTACCGGCAATGACACGTTCACTGGCGGTTCGCTGAACGATGATCTGCGGGGCGGCGCGGGCACCGACACGCTCACCGGCGGCGCGGGCAACGACTATCTCTCCGGCGATGCCGGCACCGACACGCTTCGCGGCGGCGATGGCAACGACACGCTCTATGGCGATGGCCTCAACAAGACCGGTGGTCGCGACAAGCTCTATGGCGAGAAGGGCAACGATACGGTCGGTGCCGGCATCGGCGACCTTGCGGATGGCGGTGAGGGCACCGACACCCTCAATCTGGACGTCGCGGAGCAGACGAAGGACATCACCTTCACCTTCTCGACGGGCAAGGTGACGGTCGACAGCACGACCAGCTTCAACGCCTTCGAGGCGCTGAATTACGATGGCAGCAAGGGCAAGGACACGGTGACCGGCGGCGCGCTTGCCGACAGGCTTGAGGGCAATGCCGGCAACGACATTCTGCGCGGTGCAGGCGGCAATGACACCCTGGAAGACGGTGCGGGCAGCGACCAGCTGTTCGGCGATGCCGGCAACGATGTGCTGGTGCGCACCGCGTTCACCGGCAAGGACGTCTTCGATGGTGGCTCGGGCATCGATACACTGATGTTCGACGACGGCCCGACTTCGGTGGTCCTCGATCTCGAAACCCAGGCGAAGAACAAGGGCCTCGCGCTTGGTCTCACCGTCAAGGGCTTCGAGATCATCCACGGCAGCAGCGCTGACGACGACATCCGTGGCGATGCCAGCAACAACACGCTCTATGGCAATGATGCCGACGACGTGTTGCAGGGGCGTGCCGGCAACGACGTTCTCGTTGGCGGGGCGGGCGATGACTGGCTGACCGGCGGCACCGGCAACGACCAGTTCGTCTTCAACCTCGCGGGCCGGGATGGCGAGGGTGACGTCATCACCGACTTCACCCGCGGTCAGGACAAGCTGATGATCGATCGTAGCGACTATGGCGTTGCGAGCGGTGATGCGGTCGTGACGCTGGTGGTCGGCGCCGATCCGGTTGCCACCAGCACGAAGGGGACGTTCCTGTTCGAAAGCGACAATGGCCGCCTCTGGTTCGATGCGGACGGCAAGGGCAGCGAGGCCGATCTGGAGCTCGTCGCGACGCTACAAGGCGTCAAGACGCTGACCACCAGCGACTTCGGGTTCCTCTGATCCCTCTTGCGAAGAAAGACCCCTCCCCGGCTTGCCGGGGAGGATTTTGCCGTCAGGGGGCGAGGTGCGCGAAGGCCGCGACGACTTCCTCGTAAACCTGGCGCTTGAAGGGCACGATCAGCTCCGGAAGTTCTCGCATCGGTTTCCAGCCCCAGGCGTCGAATTCCGCCTCGTGGCCGCCGGGCGGCGGGTTGATGGCGATTTCGCTTTCCTCGCCTTCGAAGCGGAAGGCGTACCAGCGCTGGGTCTGGCCGCGGAACTTGCCCTTGAGGCCGATGCCGATCAACTGTGCCGGCAGGTCGTAGTTGATCCAGCGGCCGGCGTCGGCGAGGAGCGACACGCTCTTCATGCCGGTTTCTTCATGGAGTTCGCGATAGGCGGCCGCCAGCGGGTCCTCGTCCTCGTCGATGCCGCCCTGCGGCATCTGCCAGAGCTGCGGCGAACCATCATATTCGGAATTGCCGACGGGGATCCGCCGGCCGGCCCAGACCTTGTTATCCGCGTTCAGCACCATGATGCCGACGCAGGGGCGGTAAGGCAGGTCCTCGGCCCGAACCACCTTGTGTTTGTCCTTGCCCATCGAAAATTCCTATCGTTTGGCGGGAACGGCTGCGAGCGACGCGACACCGACGATCTCGATGCCGCGACCGCCAGCTTCCTCGCACCATTCGCGAATGGCGTCCACACTTTCGTCGAAGGCTGACGCCATGCCGATTGCGGTGCCGTTGCGCCGTGCGATGCGTTCCAGCTCGTCGAGCTTCTTCAGCACCGCGTCGCGTGAAAGATCGGCGTCGAGCTGGAGGTCGGCAAAGGCATGGGGTGCCTCGACCGCGCCGGCGATCGTACCCGAAAGCGACTGCGCCGAGCTGCCGTCGTCGAGGAAGACGAGGCCGCGGTTCGAGACGTCGCGGACGATCGGTTCCAGCGCATCCGCATCCGACAGGAAGCGGCCGCCCATGAAGTTGACGATGCCGGTATAATTGGTGACCTGCGCCATGGCGCGGTGCAGTTCGGCGAGATTCTTGGTCTCGCTGAGATCGGTGCGCAGCGTGTAGAGGCCCGGATCGTTCTGCGGATAATCGAAGGGCTCCAGCGGCACTTGCAGCAGGATTTCGTGACCCTTGCGACGCGCCTCCTGCATCCAGCGCGACAGGCTGTTGCCGCTTGCCGCGAAGGCGAGCGTCACCTCTCCCGGCAGCTGGCGGATGGCGCGCTGGGTGCCCGTCTGGCTGAGGCCGAGCCCACCCACGACGATGGCGATGCGCGTGCCGCGCGCACCGGACCACGGCCGGGCGTATTGGTCCATCGGTCGGGTGCCGTCGAGACCGATGATCGGGATCTTGCCGTCGGACGTGTCTTCGAGCAGGTCGTCGTTCGGGAAGGCGGCCGTGCGCGCGTCCTGGCCGATACGATTGGCTTCGATGATCAGCGGGCCATCGCCGTCGCGTGTACCCGGCGAATACTTGCGCACGATGTTGCCATCGTCGGTCAACGTTTCCTCGACCTGCGCGCCGGACAGGCCATTGGCCCTGCGCACGCCGTCCTTGGCATCGGCCGTCTTCTGGTCGGCCTTGGTGTCGGTCGCCGTCTGGGATGCGGCTTCTTCAACGGGGGTTGTAAGGGGCGCGGTGCGCAGCCCGTTCGGCGCCAGCGATGTCCAGCCGGAAAAGCCGAGGAGGCCCACGATGGCAACGGCAAACACGACATTGCCGGCGGAGAACCGTGAAGGTCCTGCCGGTCCTGGCCTTGCCTTGCGGTCCTGGCCGAGAGGTGCGTGAATGTCTGTGCCCAAGGTCAGTCCGCGCTGGCCGGAAGGTGCGGAGGAAAACAGGGCCCGCGCTGCGGCGGGCCCTGCGAATGCATCTTACTTCTTCAGCTCGGCCTTTTCCGGATTGGCCGGGAAGGACGGATCGGTCTTCTGGCCGCGCAGCAGTTCCAGCGCGTACTGAAGCTGCAGGTCGTCCTTGGCTTCCGGCGGCACGTAGGCGGACGAACCCGAACCGGAATCCGTCTCGCTCTGGCCCTGGATATGGCCGCGCAGGTTCGATTCGCCGGCGGCTTCCAGCTTGCCCTGCAATTCAGGTGGCAGCGGCTGCTCGACCGTGACGTCCGGCGTGATACCGGTGCCCTGGATCGATTTGCCCGACGGCGTGTAGTAGAGCGCCGTCGTCAGGCGCAGCGCACCGGCGTCGCCCATCGGGATGATGGTCTGCACCGAGCCCTTGCCGAAGGACCGCGTGCCGAGCACGGTGGCACGGCGCAGATCCTGAAGCGCACCAGCGACGATTTCCGAGGCCGAGGCCGAACCGCCATTGACCATGACGATGACCGGCTTGCCATCGGTGATGTCGCCCGGCGTCGCATTGAAGCGGCGGGTTTCGTCCTCGTTGCGGCCGCGGGTCGAAACGACTTCGCCGCGTTCCAGGAAGGCGTCGGAGACGTTGATCGCCTGGTCGAGCAGGCCACCCGGATTGAGGCGCAGGTCGAGCACGTAGCCCTTCAGCTTGTCGGCCGGAACCTCTTCCTTGATCTTCTCGATCGCGGCTTCGAGGTCGTCATAGGTCTTTTCCGTGAACGAGATGACGCGCAGGTAACCGACATCGCCCTCGACGCGGGATTTTACGGCCCGGACGGCGATGATGTCGCGCATGATCGTCAGTTCGATCGGCTTGTCGGCGCCCTTGCGGATCAGCGTCAGCTTGATCGGCGTGTTGACGGCGCCGCGCATCTTCTCGACCGCTTCTTCCAGCTTCAGGCCGCGCACATCCGCACCGTCGATCTTCGCGATGAAGTCGCCGGCAAGAACGCCCGCGCGGGAGGCCGGCGTATCGTCGATCGGCGTGATGACCTTGACGAGCTCGTCTTCCATCGTGACTTCGATGCCGAGACCGCCGAATTCACCGCGCGTCTGGGTGCGCATGTCCTCGGCGTCCTTGGCATTCATGTAGGACGAATGCGGGTCGAGCGAGGTGAGCATGCCGTTGATGGCATTCTCGATCAGCTGGTCTTCCTTCGGCGGCGTCACGTACTGGGCGCGCACGCGCTCGAAGACGTCACCGAAGATGGAAAGCTCGCGATAGGTCGAAGACCCGGCGGCTTCGGCGGGCAATGTTGCCGTGTTGATGACGCTCATGGCCGTCGCACCCATGAGTGCACCGACGAGAACAAGAGAAGCCCTACGTATCATTGCGTGCCTTTCCAGCATATTTTGCGGACCACCACGGCCGGGAATCAACCGGTTTTCCGTTCTTTCGGAATTCAATGTAAAGTGTCGGCTTGTCTGTTTCCAGCGTCAAAGCGTTGACACTTGCGATCCTTTTTTCACCCATCACGGCAAGCGGTTCTCCCGCCACGACGAATTGACCCTCTCGCACGTTCACCCGGTCCATGCCGGAGAGAACGAGATGGTAGCCCGCCCCTGCATTCAGGATGATCATGCGCCCGTAACTGCGGAACGTGCCGGCAAAGACGATCCAGCCATCCGATGGTGCCGTGACCAGCGCGCCCGGATTGGCGGCCAGCGTCAGCCCCTGCGAATCATGGCCGGTGCCGTCCGCTTCGCCAAATCGGCGCAGAACGTCGCCTGCCACGGGATAATCGAGTTTTGCCTGCAGTTCGGAGAATTCGTATGCCGGAGCAATGCGGTTTTTGTCGGGCACCGCATCGCGCGCGATCGCCCTCGCCTTGTCCCGCTCCGCCGCGCTCAGGTTGCGCAGTTCCTCTTCCTTGGAGCGCGCGAGGGCTGCCGCATCGCGCACCGAACCGATGTCGCGCTCCAGGCTGCCGATCAGGCCTTCGAGGCTGGTGGCACGGGCTGCGAGCTCTCCGGCGCGGCGGCGTTCGGCGGCGAGCGTGCGGTTGTTGGTTTCCGCCAGGGCCTCGTTCTGGGCCACCAGCAATTGCGAGCGCTTTTCTTCCTCGATCCGCACCCGCATGGCGTCGCTCAGCTCGGTTTTTTCCTGGTCGATGTCGCTCTTGATGTCCATCAATTCGGCAAGGTCATCGACAAGAGAATCGGTTTCCTTGCGGATGCCGGGCACGACGGCGCCGAGCAGAATGGCGCTGCGCACCGAGGAAAGCGCATCCTCCGGTGTCACGAGAAGCGCTGGCGGCGGGTTGCGGCCCATGCGCTGGAGCGCGGCCAGAACCTCGGCCAAAAGGCCGCGGCGGTCGTGCAGCGAGGCGCGCACGCCGGCCTCGCGCTCGCGCATGCCTTCCAGCCGTTTTTCGCCGGCGAGGATTTTCTCTTCCATGTCCTTGCGCGTGGCGGCGGATTTGACGATCGCCTCGCGCAGGCTCTGCCGCGACTTTTCGAGCGTGGCGATTTCCGCTTCCAGCTCTTTCGTCTTCTCCGAGGAAACGGTGATCGACTGGGAGAGCGTTTCCAGCTCCCGGCGCGTGCTGTCGCGGCGAAGTGCCAGGGCTGCGGCCGGATCAGGTTCCACCTTGGGCAGCGAGCCTGTCTTTTCGAGCGTGACCTCGGCCTCGTTCGGCTCGGCGGCAATCGGATGGGGTGCAACGGCCAGCATCAGGGCAGCCGAGAGCAAAGCCGGCCGCAGCAGGCGGCCAAACCCTTCACCCCGGTTGATTGTGCCGGTTTTCCTCATTTTTTCCCGAACGTCCGTTCTCACCGCTCTAAGCTGATTTGGCGCTTTCGCCAAGAAATCCCGCGATCACGAAATCAATTGGGCAACAAACAGCGCCAAAAATACGGCCTCTGCCATCCTGAACTCTGGGGCTTGCGCGGCGATGACGCCGTCGTCAGCTGCGGTGATAGGGATGACCCGAGAGGATTGTCACCGCGCGATAAAGCTGTTCGGCGAGAAGAATGCGCACGAGCTGGTGCGGCCAGGTGAGTTTGCCGAGGCAGAGGGTCGCGTCGGCGCGGGTGTAGAGCGCCGGGTCGAGCCCGTCGGCGCCGCCGATCGCGATCATCAGGTCACGTTTACCGCCGTCGCGAAAACCGGCGATGAGATCGGCAAAGGCGGGCGAATCGAGCGATTTTCCGCGCTCGTCGAGCAAGATCAGCACGGCGCCGTCGGGCAGCGCCTTTTCCAGCATCGCCGCTTCCTCGCGCTTGCGCGTCTCTGCATTGCCGGCGCGGCTTTCGCCGACTTCGGCAAGCTTGCCGAGTTCGAGGCCGATGGCGGGACCGGCCTTCGCGAAACGGTCTATGTAGCGGGCCGCAAGATCCTTCTCAGGGCCGGCCTTCAGCCGTCCCACCGCGAAAAGTCCAACCCGCATTGCCTTAGCCCTGTCCGTTCATGGTGGCGTGAAATCGCGTCACCTCTGTTTCTCACCGGACAGGTGCCCGGCGTTATACTCAAGCGCAATTCCGGCAGCAAAACCGCGTCGCACTTTTGCTGGAATTGCTCAGTGTACGGTGCCGTCTTCGATCTCGGGAGCTGCCCACATCCGTTCGATGTTGTAGAACTCCCGGATTTCCGGCCGGAACACGTGAACGATGATATCGCCCGCGTCGATCAGCACCCAATCGCCCGCCTCAAGCCCTTCGACGCGGGCATTGCCCAGGCCTTCGTCCTTGAGATCAGAAATGAGGTGATCGGCAATCGCCATGACATGACGGTTCGAGCGTCCGGACACGACCACCATGTAGTCGCCCAGCGCCGATTTACCGACAATGTTAATGCTGACGATATCTTCTGCCTTCGAGTCCTCGAGGCTTGCGAGGACCAGTTGAAGCGCACGGTCGGCGGCATCGTCGCCACGTCCCGGGCCTTTCGAGAAAACGCTTTTGGCGCTTCCCTTTGCGTGCACTGTTGTCAGGTTCGTTCCTTTCTGGGTACCAGGACAGCACATCTCGTACCGGCATACCGGACCGGTACCTACTAAATGTAGGCATCAATGGGGGCCAGTTTCAAGACGTCACTTCTGATGGATGGTTTTCTCTAGCTTTGTGCAGTGCGCAACGCCGTGGAACTCAGCCCCGAACGTGGCCCGTGAATGAAGGTCCAGGCTGGCGCCCGGCGCCCCGGCAGCGACATGGCGTCTTCCTCGTCAACGCGGGCATAGTCGAAGGTTTTTGCCATGCGCGAGGAGAGGTAGGAGAGCGTCGAGCCCGGCCGGTCGATGACGGCGATCGGGAAGGTGCAGGCGATCTTCTGCCAGTTCTGCCACTTGTGGAAATTCTTGAGGTTGTCCGCACCCATGATCCAGACGAAGTGCACGCCGCGGTTCAGCGCCTGCACGCGCTCCAGCGTCTTGGCCGTATAGCTCTGGCCGAGCCGCTTTTCGAAGGCGGTCACCTTGATGCGCGGGCCGGGCGCCATGGCTTCGCTCAGGCGAAGGCGCTCGGCAAGGGGCGCCAGTTCGCGGTGATCCTTCAGGGGATTGCCGGGTGTGACCATCCACCAGAGCTGATCGAGCCCGAGGCGGCGGAGCGCCGTTTCGGCGACCAGCGCGTGGCCCTGGTGCGGTGGGTTGAAGGAGCCCCCGAACAGGCCGACCGTCATGCCTTTTTCAACATGCGGCATTCTCAGATAGCGTTCTGCAACCGCGTCCGACGTCACTTCAGGGCCGCACCTGTCCGGTGCCGCGCACCCGGTATTTGAACGAGGTGAGCTGCTCGACGCCGACGGGGCCGCGCGCGTGCATCTTTCCCGTGGCGATGCCGATCTCGCCGCCCATGCCGAACTCGCCGCCGTCGGCGAACTGCGTGGAGGCGTTGTGCAGCAGGATCGCTGAATCGATTTCGGTGAAGAAGCGTTCGACCACCGCCGGATCCTCGGCGATGACGGCTTCCGTATGGGCGGAAGACCAGCGATTGATGTGCTCGATCGCGCCGGAAATGCCGTCAACGAGCGAGACGGAGATGATGGCGTCGAGATACTCTGTCGACCAGTCCGCCTCCGTCGCGGCAACGAGGTTTGGAATACGGGCGCGGATCTCGTCCGTCGCACGAACTTCGCAGCCGGCGGCGCGCAAGCCCTCCACGAGCGGCGCCAGATGGGTATCGGCGACAGCGCGGTCGATCAGCAGCGTTTCCGCCGCGCCGCAGATGCCCGTGCGGCGCATCTTGGCATTGACGACAATCTGTTGGGCCATGCTGAGGTCGGCCGATTTGTCCACGTAAATATGGCACAGGCCTTCGAGATGGGCGAAGACCGGCACGCGCGCCTCGCTCTGCACGCGGGCGACGAGGCTCTTGCCACCACGCGGCACGATGACGTCGATCGATCCGTTGAGGCCGGACAGCATGGCGCCGACGGCAGCACGATCCGTCACCGGCACATACTGGATCGCGTGTTCCGGCAGGCCGGCGCTCTTCAGGCCAGCGACGAGGCAGGAATGGATAGCCTGCGATGAATTCACGCTGTCGGAGCCGCCACGCAGGATCACGGCATTGCCGGCCTTCAGGCAGAGTGCTCCGGCATCCGCCGTCACGTTCGGCCGGCTTTCATAGATCACGCCGATCACGCCGAGCGGCGTGCGCACGCGCTCGATATGCAGGCCGTTCGGGCGATCCCATTCGGCAATGATGTCGCCGACCGGATCCTTCAGGCCCGCGATGTCGCGGATCGCCGCGGCGATGCCCTCGATGCGCTCCGGTGTCAGAGTCAGCCGGTCGATGAAGGAGGCGGCAACGCCGCTTTCTTTGGCATTGGCAAGGTCGATGGCATTTGCCGCGAGAATGGTCTCGCGACCCGCAAAGATCTCCGCGGCCATGGCTTCGAGCGCACGGTTCTTCTGCTCGGCGCTCGCGATGGCGAGCGGGCGGGCGGCCGCGCGGGCGTTGCGGCCGATGTCGGCCATCAGGCTGTCGATATCGGTCCTGACCTGATCAAGCATGGCTCAAATCCTTTCCCGCCTCGGCAGCGGCCGGCGCGAAAAAGCCGGTCACCACCAGATCGTCCCTGTGCACCATGGCAGCGCGGCCGGCATAACCGAGAATGGGCGCGATCTCCGCCGATTTCTTGCCGACGATCAGCCGTGCCTCGTCGGCATCGTAGCCGGCAAGCCCACGTGCGATCTCGCGCCCGTTCGTGCCATAGATCGATACGGTATCGCCGCGGGAAAACGAGCCCCAGACGCCCCGCACGCCGGCGGGCAGCAGGCTTTTTCCCGAGGTGAGCGCCGTTTCCGCGCCCGCATCGATTTCGAGGCGCCCCGCCGGCTGCAACTGCCCGGCAATCCACGTTTTCCGTGCCGTTACCGGCGAACCGGAGGGCGCAAACCAGGAGGAGCGGGC
Source organism: Shinella sp. (assembly GCF_052438155.1). NCBI lineage: Bacteria > Pseudomonadati > Pseudomonadota > Alphaproteobacteria > Hyphomicrobiales > Rhizobiaceae > Shinella > Shinella sp. The sequence goes on from NZ_JBQVPI010000016.1 coordinate 99,043, forward strand.
GCCTTCTTCCACGGCGCGCAGTGGATGGTCGACCTTGCCCGAGGCGATGATCATGGCGCAGCCCGCACCCGTCGCGATCTTGCCGGCATCGATCTTGGTGCGCATGCCGCCGCGCGACAGTTCAGACGCCGCACCGCCAGCCATCGCCTCGATCTCGGGCGTGATCGCGTCGATCGTTTCGAGGAAGCGGGCGTCGGGATCGAGATGCGGCGGGGCCGTATAGAGGCCGTCAATATCGGAGAGCAGAACCAGCAGGTCAGCGCCGGTCATGGTGGCGACGCGCGCGGCAAGCCGGTCGTTGTCGCCGTAACGGATTTCCGTGGTCGCGACCGTGTCGTTCTCGTTGATGATCGGCACGGCGCCGAGTTTCAGCAACTGGCTGATGGTCGCGCGTGCGTTGAGATAACGTCGGCGCTCTTCCGTGTCGCCGAGCGTCAGGAGAATCTGGCCCGCGACGATGCCATCGGTGGACAGGCTTTCCGACCAGGCGCGGGCGAGCGCGATCTGGCCGACGGCGGCGGCGGCCTGGCTTTCTTCCAGCTTCAGCACGCCCGAGGGTACCTTCAGCACGGAGCGGCCGAGCGCGATGGCGCCGGAGGAGACGACGAGCACGTCCGTGCCGCCGGCCCTGAGCGCCGCGATATCGGCGCACAGGTTATCGAGCCATGCCTTTTTCAGGCCGGTGCCCCGGTCGACGAGCAGGGCAGAGCCGATCTTGATCACAATCCGGCGGTATTTTCCGAGCGGTTTGCGGCTTTTCGTCATCTCAGTCGTCGGATCCGGAATTCTTCGCTTCAACGATGATGTCGCGCAGCGCCCGAAGCGTCGCGATCATGCCGACATTGGCGATGGCCGACAGCTGCAGCGGCGTCTGCCCGCAGGCTTTTTTGAGCGCCTTGGTCTTCTCCTTCAGTTCGTCCTCGTCGAGCAGGTCGATCTGCGAGAGCGCGACGATCTCGGGCTTGTCGGTAATGCCGCCACCATAGGCTTCCAGCTCGTGCTTCACCGTCTTGTAGGCCTTGGCGACATCCTCTTCCTGCGCGGAGACGAGGTGCAGCAGCACGCGCGTGCGCTCCACATGGCCGAGGAAGCGGTCGCCGAGACCAACACCGTCATGCGCGCCTTCGATGAGGCCAGGAATGTCGGCAAGGATGAATTCGGCGCCGTCGATCGTCGCGACGCCGAGGTTCGGGTGCAGCGTCGTGAACGGGTAGTTGGCGATCTTCGGCCGGGCGCGCGTGCAGGTGGCGAGGAAGGTCGACTTGCCGGCATTCGGCAGTCCGACGAGACCGGCATCGGCAATCAGCTTCAGCCGCAGCCAGATGGTCTTTTCGTCGCCCCCCAGGCCGGGATTGGCCCAGTTCGGCGCCTGGTTGGTGGCGGACTTGAAATGGGTGTTGCCGAAACCGCCATTGCCGCCGGCGGCCAGTTTGAAGCGCTGGCCTTCCGTCACCATGTCGACGATCAGCGTCTCGTTGTCTTCCTCGAAGATCTGGGTGCCGACCGGCACTTTCAAGGTGACGCTCGCGCCATTTGCGCCGGTGCGGTTGCGGCCCATGCCGTGCGTGCCGGTCGCGGCCTTGAAGTGCTGCTGGAAGCGGAAATCGATCAGTGTGTTGAGACCGTTGACGGCCTCCACCCACACGTCGCCGCCGCGTCCGCCGTCACCGCCGTCCGGTCCGCCGAATTCGACGAATTTTTCACGCCGGAAGGAGACAGCCCCTGCCCCGCCGTCACCGGAACGGATATAGACTTTTGCTTCGTCCAGGAACTTCATAGGCTCGCCGTTCGCTTTATTTGTATGGTCGTGGTCATTTTGTCGTCTTCGATATAGCCGCTTCCCGCAGAGGTCAAAGACTATCGTGAAATTCGTCAGCTACAACGTCCAGTACGGGATCGGTCTCGATGACCGATTCGACCTGCCACGCATCGTCTCCAGCATCCACGGCGCCGATATCATCGCGCTGCAAGAGGTGACCCGCAACTTCCACCGCAATGACAATGTCGACATGGTCGCAGAATTGCAGACCCTGCTTGCCAACCATTATTCCGTCTATTGGCCGGCATGCGATCTCGATGCCGGCTCGGCAATCGAGAAGGGCCGGGTCGTCAACCGCCGCTTCCAGTTCGGCAACATGATCTTTTCGCGCTGGCCGATTCTCTCGACCCGCCTTATCTCGCTGCCCCGCACGCGAACCCTCGACAAACTCAACCTCCAGCGCGGCGCCACCGAAGCGGTGATCGCTACGCCGAAAGGGCCGATCCGCGTCTATTCCGTGCATCTCGACCATGTCCACCGCGACGAGCGCATCGCGCAGATCCGCTACCTCAAGGACCGCGCCCAGCTCTACGGTTTCGAGGGCGGGGCGATTTCCGGTGCGCATGAATTCGGCGTGGCCGAGCCGCCGGTGCCCGAGGACTACGTGCTGATGGGCGATTTCAACATGGTGCCGGAATCGCCGGAATATTGCGAAATGGTCGGGGGCGTGGACGCGCTCTACGGCCGGCAGATCCGCGCCACCCATCCGGTCGACGCGGTGGCCGGTCTCGGCAAGCGCCATGCCGCAAGTTTCAGCTGGATCAACCCCAAGGATCACGCCGATCGCATGTTCCTTGACTACTGTTTCCTCAGTCATGGCCTCGTCGAACGGCTGACGGATGCCTGGGTCGACGAAACCGCGTTCGGCTCCGACCACATGCCGGTCTGGTTCGAACTTTCCTGATGCAGGAGAACCGGGGCGGATTTTCCGCCCTGGTCCATATTAGTGCCTTGGCGCTGCCGGACGGAAATCACCCGGCTCCAGGCGCGTTTCGATATGGGCAACCATCGCGCCACGCGCGAGGCTGAACACGTCGCTGCACCCGGTCACGCGAAACCCCGCCTTTTCCTGCACCTTCAGCGAGGCGAGGTTGTCGGCGAAGATGCCGGAATGGATCACCGTGCCCGGCATGCGCATGAGGAAACGCGTCGTTGCCGCATGCACCGCCTCGCTCATATAGCCGCGCCGCCAGTAGAAGCGGTTCAGCCAGTAGCCGAGTTCCCATTCGCTGCCACGCCGCTCGAAGGCGACGCAGCCGATATGGACGTCGTCGCCGGCGGTGATGGCAAAGGCCCAGCCCTCCTGGAGATCGGTGGTCGCCACCGAAAGCCATTCGGTCGCATCCTGCCGGTCATAGGGGGCGGGCACCCGCGCCAGCATGCGCGAGACCTGGAAGTCGTTGAGCGACTGGGCGATCGCATCCGCATCGGACATGCGGTGCGGACGCAGCACGAGACGCGGCGTGGTGATGACCGGGCAGGGCCCGGGACCGATGACGCGCTCGCGCTCCATCGGGGTCTGCATGGCGTTCATCGCATGCCTCCCCAGCTCTTCAGCGAGACCCAGGTCTTGCGGTCGAGCCTGTACCATTCGACGGGAACCATGCCGCCGACCGAAAGGCTCTGCACCATGCCGGTCGCCTGGAACTGGAAGCCGCACTTCTGGATGACCCGCCGGGACGGGATATTCATGACCCGGCAGCGCGCATCGATCTGCTCGACGTCGCGGGTGCGGAAGACCATGTCGATCAAGGCATGGGCCGCTTCGGTGACATAACCCTGGTTCCAGTAGGGCTCGCCCAGCCAATAACCAAGCTCGACCGTTCGCCCGTCCTCATGCGGCTCGATGCCGCAGCAACCAAGGAAGGCGCCGTTGTCGGCTTTGGTAATGGCATAGACGCACTTGCCAATCGTGCCGGCGCGTGTGCGTCGCACGAAATCGGCGGCATCCGCCACCGTGTACGGGTGGGGCATGCGGGCGACCATGTTGGCGATGTTGGCGTTGTTGGCAAGATGGGCAAGGGCGTCGATGTCGTCTTCGTGCGGAGCTCTCATGACGAGCCTCTGCGACAGCAAGATCGGGCAATCGGTCCTTGGCCGTTCAGGCCTCAGCCTTTCCTTGGGAGACCGTGATTGGTCTCCTCTCAACAAGTCGGTTTGCATGGTTCAGTCCTCCGGAACGAGAAAGGGGAGATGGGTCTTGCCCCATCTCCCCTTTTTTCGTCAGGTCTGAACCTGTCGCGCCAGCCGGGTCAATGAGACACCGGCTGTTTTAGAGCGCTACCGGCTTATTCCGCTGCTTCCGCTTTCGGGGCGACAGACACGTAAACGCGACCGTTGGCCTTCGTACGGAAATTCACATTGCCAGCCGTAAGGGCGAAGATCGTGTGATCTTTGCCGAGACCAACATTGGCACCGGGATGCCACTGCGTGCCGCGCTGGCGGAGGATAATGTTGCCTGCGATGACGGCTTCGCCGCCAAACTTCTTCACGCCAAGGCGCTTGGACTCGGAATCGCGACCGTTGCGCGAGGAGCCGCCAGCTTTTTTGTGTGCCATGGGAGTTCTCCTTTACCTGTCCGGATTATTCGGCTGCTGCTTCGGCGGCTTCAGACTTCTTGGAAGCCTTCTTTGCCTTGCCGGCGCCAGCGATGTCGAGAATGCGGACAGTCGTGTTGTGCTGACGATGACCGCGCGTACGCTTCGAGTTCTGGCGACGACGCTTCTTGAAGGCGATAACCTTCTTGGCGCGGCCATGCTCGACGACTTCGGCGGTGACGATGGCGCCTTCGACGAAGGGTGCACCAATCGTCGCATCGGCACCGACGCCAACCATCAGCACTTCGGTGAATTCGATCTTCGCACCAGCGTCGCCCGACAGCTTTTCGATTGTCAGAACGTCGTTGGCGGCCACGCGGTACTGTTTACCGCCGGTCTTGATGACTGCGAACATTTTATATCCTTTCATGTTCGTGCCGGCTCTTTGCCTTGGAAAAGGCACGGCCGTCTTTTTGTCAGTCGTGAATAGCGATGCATTGGCGCATCGCCGGCCCAAATGGTTCCCTGCAACATGCCATGCTTGAAAAACATCAAGGATGTGCGGCACAAAGAACCAGCGTTGCGGCACGGGTAAAACCTATACCACTGCACCTTGCGCAATAGGTGAGGCGTTGAAAACTGTCAAGGAGATTTCCGTCACCGTGACAAATAGATGAACATTCAGGGCCTCCGCCCCCTTGCAAGCCCGTCCGACACCCGCTATGTACCGCCCCGCGCTGACCAAGCGCCGACCAGCAAAGCGGAGAGGTGGCTGAGTGGTCGAAAGCACCGCACTCGAAATGCGGCATACGGGCAACCGTATCGTGGGTTCGAATCCCACCCTCTCCGCCACTAGGAACCTGGATTGCCAGTGCTTCCCGACACAGCAATCGTATTCGACTGGTCTGTCTACGAAGGCGTTCTCGTCATAGGGCCACGTTCCCGGCACTTAACGGGTCCTTTCCGAAAAATTCCGCAGCTCCGGTTGCAAGAGCCTGGAGACGATGGCACCCGGCGAAAATCTGGCCCTTACGCACTATGGGATTACTGTCGTGATGGGATTACTGTCGTGCCGAGATGCGGCGCACAGTGAGGGTAAGCCATGTCAACGTTCACAGTCACGACCACCCTTGAGATAGAAGCAGACACCGCCGAGGAGGCTGCGCTGCTGATGCATCGCGCGCTAAGCAGAGGATCGGTGCCGAACCACTATCTGGTCACAGGCGAGACAAGGGCAACGACGGTGGTGCTCGATCGAGAAAAGGCAGACGAATATGCTGTAATCGATCACACCGCCGACCCTGGCAACTGGTAAGACACGGTCCGGAAGCCGACGAGCGCGGATCGCATTACCCGACCAGGCTCCAGAAGCCATGCTTCTTGCCGTGTCGATGCTTCAGACCGGCAACATAGGCGTCATGGGATCCGGCGCTGCCGTAGTCATCGATACGCCGTGCAAGAGATGAACATTCGACGAGATGCCGCGCGGCGTGCTTGTAGCGGCTGGAGCGAGCATTATCGAGCGTGAAGTCGATCATTGCGCGCAGAACGGTGGTTGCCCCCAGTGGGTGCTTCTCGGCCAGAACTTCGGCCGCCGGCGTCATCAGTTCGTAGCGATCGCCGTCCAGTTCGACCCTACGCCGGCCGACGAGCTTCGCCGCCCCGGCAGGGTTAGGCCAGTGCAGAAAAAAGACCAGTGCCCGGTGAACGTCGGGGAAAGTCTGGGCATAGGCGATGGCCTTCTCTTCGGCTTCGATGTCATCGAAGTCCGGCAACTGGCGTAGGTAGGTGCGCAGATGCCGACCATCCAGTGATTGTTCGAAACACTGCCATCGAAAGGCCTGCGCTTCCTCGCTGCGCTCCAGGGCTTCCAGCGTCTCCGTGAGCGCGAGTTGCCATTCAAACGGGACATTCGTCCCATTCGTCAGCCCCCCGGTCTCAACCGTTTCGAGGGCCTTGAGTGCCTCCTCGGCTCGTCCCGCTGCGACCAAGCGGTTGGCGATATCGGCCGCGACCATCGGCACTTTACGGGTCTTCTCCGGTTGCTGAGCTATGTATGCGTCCACGTCGCCCTGGGCGTCGGCGATCTCCTGTAGTGCGATGAGCGCGGCAAGCTCATGATGATTGCCGTAAGCCTCATCCTCGTAAATCGGTCCCTGGCTGCTCCACTCGACCACTCTACGGTCATTCTTGGCAGGCTTCTCCTTTGGCTCCTTTGACCAAAGGATCAGCAGGGTTTTCAGCCGCTCGAGCCCAATGTTACCAAGCGTGGGAATCGTCAAGGTGATCAGCCGGTCATATTGGCCGTAGCCGTTGTCTTGGACAGCCTTGAATACCTTCTCGGCAAGCACCTCGGTATCGACACTTGCCAACTTGGCGAGAATGCCGACATCCGCGCATGCCTGGTGGAAGCTCTCAATCAGTGCACCGCTGCCGTCATCGGATCTCTGAAAGATAGAGTCGGCCAGTGCCAGGAACTGCCAGATCAATTCGAAGGCTTCCGAGGGATCACCGGCTGCGACAGTTTCGACGATCGTCCTGCGCTGCGTGTCCAGGTCGGTCTTCGTCGCTTTCACCTTCCGCCAATCGATGAAGGTTTTGGCACGGGCGATGCTGGACAGCCGTTTGCGCACTTCTCGCGCGACTTCCGTGCTGCTGTGATTGCCGGCAAGCTCCATGCGAAGCCGCCGTTTATGCGCTGCGCTGCCGGTGCTGATTTCGATGAGCAATTCCGCCAGGCGCTGTGCGCCCAGTGCTTCGAGGTTCTTTGCGTTGAGTGTGGTCTTCGCTGCCATGATTCATCAATGGTTTGCCCAAAGGGGGGACGTTACCCTGGGCGGTTCTGAAGGCCAAGCGCAACGTGCCGGAATAATCATTGGCCCCTTTTCGGGGTATCCTACGCATGATCGGAGACAACGATTGGGGATCACATGGCTACGATCAGAAAGCTTAGAGGACGCTGGCAAGCACAGGTTCGTCGGAGGCACATGAAGCCGTGCTGCAAGCCATTCGACAGCAAAATCGACGCCGAGAAGTGGGCGCGCAAGCTTGACGCCCAAGTCTACCGGTTTGGCGCTGCGCCGGATACGAAGATCTCCTCGAGCGGCGACGCTCGGTTTCATAAGGCGCATAAGCTCGAGGCTTCCCCTGTCAGCACGGCTCGGTAAGGAAGACCAGTGTATCGAAATGCTCCAAGGCCACGATCTCGCTACAAACAGCATGTGGGGCAGCAGTCCAACGACCGCCGCCTCGTCGTTCATCAAAGCAGGAAGAAATCCTTCGAAAGAGCGACCACGCCCTTTAAATGGATCGCGAAGTCAGCCTTGCTGTCGCCGTTCACGTCGCCATAAATATACGTCTGTCCGGATTTCTGCTCGTAGCGAAGCTCGCCGGCTTTGTTCGAGAACGCCGATTTGCCGATCAGCGAGAACTCCTGGTTGCCTGACAGGCTCGAATTCGCATCGATCGCGCTAACGTCGATGCGATCACCATCCCTCCCGTTGAAATCGAAAATCGAGTCGCGGCCGCTTGCGGCGAGCGTTGATTCCTTGATCGACTTGAAGATGAAGGTATCCACACCTGCACCTCCGTAGAGATCGTCAGCCCCCGCCCCGCCGTAGAGCTTGTCTTTGCCGGCATCACCCATCAACACGTCGTCTCCCGCTCCGCCGATGAGCGTATCGTTTCCATCTGCGCCCGAAAGCTTGTTTGTGGCAGCATTCCCGGTGATGATGTTCGAAGCAGTGTTACCCATTCCGTTGATGGCCTTGCTACCCATCAAGGTGAGCTTCTCCACGTTTGCAGCCAGCGTGAATGATACCGACGCCATCACTAGGTCGGTCCCTTCGCCCGTTTTTTCGATGACCTTGTCCTTCGAATTGTCGATGACATAGGTATCGTTGCCTGCACCGCCGATCAGCTTGTCCGCGCCAGAACCTCCGTCAAGGGTATCATTGCCGGCGAAGCCCTCGAGAACATCGTTGCCGGCTTTTCCGCTGAGCACATTGTCACCGGCGTTGCCCCGGATCGTCTGTGCGACGGCGTTTCCAGTGAGATTAATCGCCTTTGTATTGGTTGCTTTTGTTGTCTCCAGGACTTCGATCCGCGCATCACTCGCCAAAGCGAACGATACACTCGTGCTAACAGTATCGATCGGATCGAATTCGTTATCAAACTCGGGAGTCCATGTTTCGACGACCTGATCCTTGGCGGTGTCAACGATGAACGTGTCCCCGCCTTTGCCGCCGATCATCAGGTCAGCACCGGCTCCACCATCCATGTAGACGCCACCCGAGCCCAAAATCAGAAAGCCATCGGTGTAGCTACCGGATACGAGCGTATCACTTCCGGCTCCACCGAAGAGCTGGCTATCTGGTGCGTCCCAGAACACTTGGAGATAGTCGTCACCTGCTTCGCCGTAGAGACGATTGATGCCTGTTCCACCCTTCAGAATGTCATTACCGTCCCCGCCATAAACATAATTGTCCGCGTGAAAACCACCCTCCAGGGTGTCGTTCCCGCCGTAGCCGTAGATATAATTTGTAACGCCAAAGACATCGCTGTTCCCAACGAGTTTGTTCGCTTTGTCGTTTCCCTTAATAGTCGGCATTTCCCACTCCCTGATCGAACTCTCGCCACCATTCTGCGTTGAGCACGCGATCAGTTAAAATCAAAAATTATTGGGAGCAAGAGCACCAATAACTCGGCGCTCAAATGGTCGAAGAAAACTTCAGATCAAAGCTATCGCGGGCTCGAAGCCCAGCTCAATCGTTAGGACGTCGAAGATCACTAGAGAGCGCAAAACTACTAAATTAACGGCGTGTTCAGGTGCCGGGATAATCCTTGGCTCCCCTCCAGGGGCATCCTACGCATGATCTTCAAAATCCATTGGAGGTCACATGGCGACAATCAGAAAGCTCAGAGGACATTGGCAGGCTCAGGTCCGCCGACGTGGTGTGAAGCCGCGCTGCAAATCGTTCGACAGCAAGCTCGAAGCCGAGAAGTGGGCTCGCGAGCTTGAGGCTCAGGTCGATCGGTTCGGTGCCGCACATGATACTCGCATCCTCGAGAGCACAACGCTCAGCGAGCTCCTGGAGCGATACAAAACGGAAGTCTCGCCCACTAAGCGCGGCTCGGTTCACAGGCACCATTGCCGTGTTGCGAGGGAAGAACGGGGCGCCTGGCGGCTTATTCCATCGAAATGCATTTTTTGCTGGATGAGGCTCATGCCTCTTGCCTTGATCCGAGATGGGGCGCTGGCGTGGGGCGGAAGGCGATGAGCGGCATTGCCGCCTGAATTTGCCGGTTTTCCTGCGTCTACGGCATGGACTCGCTGCACTGCGGCATGGCATAGGGCGCGGAACACGACGAGGCCCGTTTTTCATGATCCGCATCGAGAATATCAGCAAGTCCAACAGCCACCGCATCCTCTTCATCGAGGCGTCGGCCGCGTTGAACCGCGGCGAGAAGATCGGGCTGGTCGGGCCGAACGGCGCCGGCAAGACGACGCTCTTCCGGATGATCACCGGGCAGGAGGCGCCGGACGAGGGGCAGGTTTCGGTCGAGAAGAATGTCTCGGTCGGCTATTTCAGCCAGGACGTCGGCGAGATGGCGGGGCGCAGCGCCGTCACGGAGGTGATGGACGGCGTGGGGCCGGTGAGCACGGTGGCCGCCGAGTTGCGCGACCTCGAGGCGGCGATGGTCGATCCGGAACGGCTCGACGAGATGGACGCCATCATCGAGCGCTACGGCGAGGTGCAGGCGCGCTACGAGGAGCTCGACGGTTACGGGTTGGAGAGCCGGGCGCGCGAGGTTTTGGCCGGCCTGAGCTTCAGCCAGGAAATGATGGATGGCGATGTCGGCAAGCTTTCGGGCGGCTGGAAGATGCGCGTGGCGCTCGCCCGCATCCTCCTGATGCGCCCGGACGTCATGCTGCTCGACGAGCCGAGCAACCATCTCGACCTCGAAAGCCTGATCTGGCTGGAACAGTTTTTGAAGGGCTATGACGGCGCGCTGCTGATGACCTCGCACGACCGCGAGTTCATGAACCGCATCGTGACAAAAATCATCGAGATCGATGCTGGCTCGCTCACCACCTATTCCGGCGACTACGGTTTCTACGAGGGGCAGCGGGCGCAGAACGAGAAGCAGCAGCAGGCGCAGTTCGAGCGCCAGCAGGCGATGCTGGCCAAGGAAATCAAGTTCATCGAGCGCTTCAAGGCGCGTGCCTCCCATGCCGCCCAGGTGCAGAGCCGGGTGAAGAAGCTCGACAAGATCGAGCGCGTCGAGCCGCCGCGCCGGCGCCAGACAGTCATGTTCGAGTTCCAGCCGGCGCCGCGCTCCGGCGAAGACGTCGTCAATCTCAAGAACGTCAACAAGGCCTATGGCAGCCGCTCGATCTACCGCGATTTCAGCTTCCTGATCCGCCGCAAGGAGCGCTGGTGCGTGATGGGCATCAATGGCGCCGGCAAGTCGACGCTGCTGAAGCTCATTGCGGGTGCGGCGACCCCGGACGAGGGCAGCGTGACGGTCGGGGCGAGCGTCAAGGTCGGTTATTTTGCACAGCATGCTATGGATCTGCTGGACGGCGAACTGACGGTGTTCGAATGGCTGGAGGCGGAGTTTCCGCGCGCCGGCCAGGGGCCGTTGCGCACGCTGGCCGGCTGTTTCGGCTTTTCCGGCGATGACGTCGAGAAGCGATGCCGGGTGCTTTCCGGCGGCGAGAAGGCCCGCCTCGTGATGGCGGCGATGCTGTTCGATCCGCCGAACTTTTTGATCCTCGACGAGCCGACGAACCATCTCGACCTCGACACCAAGGAAATGCTGATCAAGGCCTTGTCGGAATATGAGGGCACCATGCTTTTCGTTTCGCACGACCGGCATTTCCTCGGCGCGCTGTCGAACCGGGTGCTGGAACTCAACGGCGACGACGTGCACCAATATCCCGGCGGCTATACCGAATATGTCGCCCAGACCGGCCATGAGGCGCCTGGCGTGCCTAACTGAGGCGGCTGTCTCTGGTCGGCGTTTCACGTTATGACGTGGGCGTGATCGCACGGCCGGAGCGCACATGCGGCGAAAGAAGCCGCTTTATCGAAGCGTCAACACGCGCACTCGGGGTGTCTTTCATAATTCCGGCGGCGACTATCGCTGGTCGCGACGCCGGGAAGACCGGCTGCATGACGGCGCCATGCCCGGCAAGCAGCGCCGCGGGCTCGACTATACGCCGCTCTTCAAGTTCCTGCTGTCGCGCCTTGGTGACGATTGGGATGCCGTCCATGCCGAGGCGGTGGCGCGGCTCGACAGGCCCGAGCCGATCTTCTGGATGGTCGCCCGGTCGGATGCGGAGAAAAGCCCGTTCGTGCTGATCGGCGAAACCGCCTATTACAGCGGTCTCTTCGTCGACGCGGACAACCGGCTGCGGCTTGTCGATCCGGACCTGCGTGTCGAGCATATGGAGCCGGGCTGCGCATGCTGCACGCACACGTTTAACGGCGTGCCCTTCACGCGCAAATACGATCCGTCGGCCGGTTGATCGTCAGGCCTTTTCGCCGCGATATTGCTCGTCCGTCACCTTTTCCAGCCAGGTCACCGGCGAACCATCCTGCGATTCGGCGATGGCGACATGGGTCATCGCGGTGCGGTCGGTGGCGCCGTGCCAGTGTTTTTCGCCGGGCGGGAACCACACGACGTCGCCGGGGCGGATTTCCTCGATCGGCCCACCCTCATGCTGCGCCCAGCCGAGGCCGGTGGTGACGATGATGAGCTGGCCGAGCGGATGGGTGTGCCAGGCGGTGCGCGCTCCGGGCTCGAAGGTGACGATCGCGCCGCCGGCGCGGCCGGGCGCCTCGGCCTTGAACGGCGTGTCGAGGCGGACATTGCCGGTGAAATAATCCGCCGGGCCGGGCGTCGAAGGATTGGTGCCGTTGCGCTTGATGTCCATGACCGTCTCCGATTCGTTTGCGCGACCTTACACCCGATCACTGGCGGAGCCACCGGAGACGACTTATGAGGGTGGCCAGGATTTTCAAGGTGGAGCAGCATGAGCAAGCGGATCGGGATCGTCGGCGGCGGGCCGGCCGGGCTGATGGCGGCCGAGGTGCTGTCTGCACGCGGCCATGTGGTGACGGTGCTGGAGGCCATGCCGACCATCGGGCGAAAATTCCTGCTGGCCGGAAAATCGGGCCTCAACATCACCCATTCCGAGCCCTATACGCGCTTCGCCGGCCGTTTCGGCGTGGCGAACGGCCGGCTGCGCCCGGCGCTCGATGCCTTCACGCCGGAAGACCTGCGGGCCTGGGCGCTGGCGCTCGGCGCGGAAACCTTCGTCGGGACCTCCGGCCGGGTGTTTCCCAGGGTGATGAAGGCCTCGCCCTTGCTGCGCGCCTGGCGGGCGCGGCTGGAAAAGCAGGGTGTCGAAATTCGCGTGCGTCACCGCTGGAAAGGGTTTGCACCGGGCGGCCTGCTGGTCGAAACGCCGGAGGGTGAGGCCGTGATGGAATTCGATGCCGTCCTGCTGGCGCTTGGCGGGGCGAGCTGGCCACGGCTTGGCTCGGATGCCGCGTGGGTCGACGGGCTTGCAGAGAGAGGCGTCGATATCGCACCCTTCCGTCCCGCCAACTGTGGCTTCGACGTGGATTGGTCGGCGGTCTTCGTGGAAAGATTTGCCGGAGCGCCGGTCAAGGGCGTCATCGCAACGTCGGCGGCCGGCACGATTCCCGGGGAATTCGTCATCGCCGGGACCGGCGTCGAAGGCAGCCTCATCTATGCCCATGCCGCTGAACTCCGCGATGTGCTGGAGGAGACTGGCGCGGCAAGGCTGATGCTCGATCTTGCGCCGGGACGATCGGCCGAACGGCTTGCTGCGGATCTAGCGAAGCAGGGGAGCAAGGCGAGTTTTTCCACGCGCTTGCGCAAGGCGGCGGGGCTGGACGGCGTGAAGGCGGCGCTGCTGCGCGAATGCCTTGCCGATGCTGCAAAGCTTGCTCCCGCGGCGCTGGCTGCGGCGATCAAGGCGTTGCCGCTCAGCCTTGTTCGGCCGCGCCCGATTGCCGAGGCGATTTCGTCGGCCGGCGGCATTCGTTTCGATGCCATCGACGAGGCCTATATGGTGAAGGCCATGCCGGGTGTCTTTGCCGCCGGTGAAATGCTCGACTGGGAAGCACCGACTGGTGGGTATCTTCTGACAGCGTGTTTTGCCACCGGACGGGCGGCGGCGGCCGGTATGGATCGCTGGCTATGCAACCAAACGCCATGACACCGGAACTTAACTCCGCTTCGGCCGCGCCGGGGCATGGCTGAGACCACGGGCCGCTTCCTTCAGGCAATCGAGATAGCGCTCGCGGTTGGCAAGCCCGTCATCGCGCGGGGCGACGAGGCAGAGTGTTGCCGCCACATGGCCCTCTTCGTCGGTGACCGGCACCGCGAAGCAATGGGTAAAGCTGTCGACGATGCTGTTGAAGGTAAAAAGCCCGTCCCGTTCGGCCTGGCGCACCTCGGCGAGGAAGGCCTGCGGGTCGAGCCACTCGCCGCTCGGCAGGCAGAAATCCTGCGGCGGAATGAAGGTCAGGATGTCCTCGTTGCTCATGTGTGCCACGAGAAGCCGGCCGGACGCCGTCCACGGGATCGGCACCGACTGGCCGACATCCGTTGAGATGCGGAAGGGGCGCGCGCCTTCGCGCATGCGCACGACCGTGTATTTGTTGCCGTCCAGCATGCAGAACTGCGCGGTCTCGCGCGTCTCGTCGGCCAGCCGTTCCAGCGCCGCCTCGCATTCGCGGGTGAAGTCGAAATGGTTTTCGTAGGCCGCGCCGAGGAAATAGAGCTTTCGGCCGAGATAGACGCGGCCCTCGCCGCCGGTGAATTCCAGAATGCCGTTGCGCAGCAACAGGTTCACCAACTCATAGACCGATGAACGGGGGGCGCCGATCTGCGCGGCGATCTCGTTGGGTTTCAGCGCCTGGCGCTTCTGGCGCAGGAAATCGAGGATCTCGAAGGCGCGGTCGAGCCCACGGGCGCGTTTTCCCCCTGCATCGTCGGAAAGTGCATCCATTCTCGTCGGTCCCTGGCTTTCGTCGGCCAAGCTTCTCACGCTCGCCGCGACATCTGTCAATCCGCACGCTCCCGCCGCGCCGCAGGAAATTTCCGCCCCCCTCTTGCGGGCGGGAAAAATCTGCATAAGATCGCGCCGTCCAGTATTTAGATCATGTGTACATTATACTGGACGAAAGCGGATGGCAAGCCCGTAACCGCTCGCCGAACAAAAAGGGGAACGCCATGAAAAATTTTGAAACCCGCCCGTCCACCGCGCTGCGCAGCCGCCTTCTCGCAGGTGCTGCCGCTGCCACGGTCCTCCTCGTCCTGTCGGCCGGCACGGCATCGGCCGCCGCCAATTGCATCAAGGGCGACCGCAAGGCGCCCTATACGGTTGGTTGGGCGAACATCTATTCCGTGCCGACCTGGATGAAGCAGACGGAAGGCACGATTGCCGCCGAAGTGGAGGAACTGAAGAAGGCCGGCCTGGTCAAGGACCTGATGATCACCGACGCGCAGGGCAATGCGCAGACGCAGATCCAGCACATCCAGTCGATGATCGACGCCAATATCGACGCCATCGTCGTCATCGCCGGCTCGTCCAATGCGCTTGACCGCGTGATTTCGGATGCCTGCGACAAGGGCATCGCCATCGTGAACTTCGACAGCCTCGTCAACACCGACAAGGTGACGGCGAAGATCAATACGGATTCCGCCGAATGGGGTGCGGGTGCTGCCAAATGGATGTCCGACCAGCTTGGCGGCAAGGGCAAGATCATCGTGATGAACGGCCCGGCCGGCATTTCCGTCAGCGACGACCGCCGCAAGGGCGCCCAGCCGGTGCTCGATGCCAATCCGGGTCTCGAAATCATCACCGAGACGAACACCGAATACAACGCTGCCCCCGCGCAGGAAGCCATGACCAGCCTGCTCTTCGCCAATCCGGAAATCGATGGCGTGCTGTCGCTCGGCGGCGCGATCTCGGCCGGCTCCGTCATGGCCTTCGACCGCCAGGGCCGTGAACAGGTTCCGATTACCGGCGAGAATGCCCGCCAGTTCCTGGAACTGTGGAAGGAAAAGGGCCTGAAGGGCTGGGCCACCATGCAGCCGAACTGGCTCGGTGCGTTCTCGGTCTATACGGCCGTGCAGGCGCTGGAAGGCAAGGACGTACCGGCCTTCATCAAGGTGCCGCTGCCGGTCATCGATGACAGCACGATCGATAGTTACCTCGCCCGCGCCGACCAGTTCCCGGCCGACGGCTACATCTACTCGGATTACGACAAGGCGCTGTTCGACAAGCTGCTCGCCCAGTAATCCGCGTGAAGGATGCCGTCATGACGGATGCAAAACCCCTGCTGGAAGCCCGGCAGGTGTTCAAGGGATTCTTCGGCAATCCCGTTCTCAAGGGCGTCGACATCGCCCTTCATCCCGGCAGGGTGCATGCTCTGCTGGGGGAGAACGGAGCTGGAAAATCCACGCTGATCAATCTTCTTTCCGGTGCCCTCCAGCCGGACAGCGGCACGATTGCCGTCGACGGTCGGCCGGTCGGGCGTTTCAGCCCGGCGGCCGCCCGTGCGGCCGGTATTGCCGTGGTGCAGCAGGAACTCAGCCTCACCGCCGACCTGTCGATCGCCGAGAACATCGGGCTTGGCGCCTTCCCGCGTCGCTTTGGCCTGATCGACTATGCGGCGCTGCATCGCGGCGTGCGTGAGGTTTGCGCCATGGTGGGGCTGACCGAGCCGCTCGACATGCCGGTTGCCGATCTCGCCCTTGGTCGTCGCCAGATGGTGGAGATCGCCAAGGCGCTGTTCCGAAAGCCGCGTGTGCTCATCCTCGACGAGCCGACCTCCTCGCTCTCCGCCCACGAGGCCGGCATTCTGGCCGGCGTCATCGAGAGGCTGCGGGAGCGCGGCACCGCACTTCTCTACATTTCCCACCGCCTCAACGAGGTGCAGGCGCTCTGCGCGCATGTCACCGTGCTGAAGGACGGCGGCGTCACGGCGGACCAGTCGCTGTCGGGTATCGACGGCGAAGGGCTGGTGCGCCTGATGGTCGGCCGCGAGACAGGCGACCTCTTCCCGCCGCGCCCGGCCTGCACGCCCGGTGCGCCGCGCATCGACCTTACTGGTTTTTCGGCGGGCCTCGTGCGCGATATCACCTTCTCCGCCCGCGCCGGCGAAATCGTCGGCATCGGTGGGCTTGTCGGGCAGGGGCAGGAAGATCTGTTGCTGGGCCTCTATGGGGCGATCCCGGCCAAAGCCTCCAGGGCGGAGGTTTCGGGGGTGTCTGGTCTGCCCGCGGATGTCGGCGCGGCGAACGCCGCCGGCCTCGTCTATGTGCCGGCCGACCGCAAGCATGAGGGGCTGGTCCTGCCCCATTCCATCGCCTCCAACCTCATCCTGCCCTCGCTCGGTCGGCTTGCCCGCAACGGGTTTCGCGACCGCTCGGCGGAGACCGGCCTTATCGCCGATCTGGCACGCCGGCTGACCATCAAGGGCGACGTCGCTCGCCCGGTTCAGGCGCTGTCCGGCGGCAACCAGCAGAAGGTGGCGCTCGCCAAGTGGCTGCCGCTCGATCCCTCCGTGCTGCTGCTCAACGACCCGACGCGCGGCGTCGATATCGAGACCAAGCGCGAAATCTACCTGATGCTGCGTGCCTTCGCTGCCGAAGGGCGGCTCATCATCATCGCCAGCTCCGACACGCCGGAACTCGTGCATCTCTGTGACCGTGTCGTCGTGCTGCGCGAGGGCCATGTCGCCGCGACGCTTGTCGGTGATGCGATCAGCGAAGAGGCCATCGTCGGCGCGGCCATGGGCGTCGATAGAAAGGGAGCGGCCGCATGAGCGCTGTTTCGTCCTCCTTCGGGCTCTACGGCGCTATTCAGCGTCGCCGCAATCGCGGCCTTGGCGGTCTCTACCTCGTCGTCGCCGCGTTTCTCGTGCTTTATGCGGTGCTCTTCCCGGGCCTTCTTTCGATCGGCGGATTTTCCAAGTTCACGCAGAACTGGTTTCCGCTCGCGCTCGTCACGATGGCCCAGGCACTGCTGATGCTGAATGGCGGCATCACGCTGGCGATCGGCCCACTTGTCAGCCTCGGCGCGGTGATTGCGGCAACCACCATGGGCGGCGTGTTCGGCGTGCCGGGCGGCATTCTCGCCGTCGCCTTCACCGGTCTTGCCATCGGCGCCGTCATCGGCGTCATCGTGGCGCAGCTGCGCCTGCCGGCGATCATCGTCACGCTGGCCGGCTCCTTCATCATCACCGGCGCGGCACTGCTTCTCCTGCCCCGCCCCGGTGGTTTCATTCCGGGCTGGCTCTCTACCGTACTCGCCGGCCACACGCCCGTCGCCTTCCTGCTGCTCGTCCTTATCCTGGCTCTCTGGAAGGTGTTTCTGGCGACGCCGCTCGGCCTCGGCATCTATGCGGCCGGTGATAACCCGATCGGTGCCTTCCGCTCCGGTGTACCGGTCGAGCGGGTGAAGATCGTTGCCTTCGCGCTCTCCGGCCTGCTTACCGCACTCGCGGGGCTTTTCGTCGCGGCGCAAACGGGCTCGGGCGATCCGGTCATCGGCGCGCCCTTCACGCTCAATTCGATTGCCGCGGCGGTGCTCGGCGGCGTCGGCTTCCTCGGCGGCAAGGGCACGATGCGCGGGGCGATCTGCGGCAGCCTGCTGCTGTCGGTGATGATCAACGTGATGTTTTTCCTAGGTTTCCCGCCGGTCGCGCAATACATCGCGCAGGGCCTCATCATCGTCGGTGCCGTCGCGGTGCCGGAACTTCTCAAGCAGTGGAGAGCCAGGCGATGAAGGCCGCAAAATCCCTGTTGCGCAATCCGCCGCTGCTCACCCTCGTCCTGGTGGCGCTTGTCTGGCTGGTTGCCGGCCTTACGTTGCGCGGCTTCGGCGCCTACGGGCATATGCGCTATCTGCTGGAACTCGCCGCGGTCATCGGCATTGCCGCCGCCGGCCAGACGCTGGTCATCCTGATGGGCGGCATCGACCTTTCGGTCGGCGCGGTCATCACCGTCACGGCGATCCTCGTGCCGCTGATTTCACCCGCCTGGGATCCGACCGGTCTTGTCGGCATCGCACTTGCGCTGACGATCGCCACCGGCATCGGATTGCTCAATGGGGCGGGCGCCGCTTATCTGCGCGTGCCGCCGATCATCATGACGCTCGCCATGGCGACGTTCCTGCAAGGTCTGCTCGTCGTCGTGGCCGGCGGCAGCGCGGTCACCGTCAGCAATCCCGCCGTGCTCCTGCTGGGGCAGGCAAGGCCGCTTGGGGTTCCGGCCGGCATCCTGCTCTGGCTCGTGGTCTCGGCCGCCGTGCTCCTCATCATCCACCGCATGCCGATCGGTGCACGCTTCCTGGCGCTCGGCGCAAACCCGCTCGCCGCCCGCCTGTCCGGCGTCAGCGTGGCGCGCAACACGCTGATCCTCTATGCGCTGTCGGGCTTCTTCGCGGGTCTTGCCGGGATTCTGGTGCTCGGCATGAACCGGCAGGGTTATGTCGGCATCGGCGATCCCTACCTTCTGACGTCGATTGCTGCCGTCGTGCTCGGCGGTACATCCATCCTCGGCGGGCGCGGCACCTATGCCGGCACCATTCCGGGCGCCATCCTGCTCGTGACGACCACGGCGCTGATCACGGTGGTCAATGCCTCGCCCGGTTGGCGCTCCATCATGTTCGGCACGCTGATCCTGTCGCTTCTCCTGGTTTCCGGCCGCGAGGCGCGGCGATGACGGCGCGCTATGACGGGTCGGTTATCGACCCGCACCATCATCTCTGGGACTTGTCGCTGAAACGCCATCCCTGGCTGGAAAAAGCCCGGACGGCTGGCGAGGAGATGGTTTTCGGCAGCCTTGCACCGCTCCTGCGCGACTACGGTATCGCGGACTACCGTGCCGATGCGGCAAACCAGAACGTGGTCGCCACCGTGCATATCGAGGCCGGCTGGTCGGATGCCCATCCGCTGGAGGAAAGCCGTTGGCTGGATGGTCTGGACCGCAGCGCCGGCGTGGCGAGGCGCTACGTTGCGCGCGTTCCGCTCGACAGTCCTGATGCCGCGCGCCTCATCGAGGCAGAAGCAAATAATCCCAACGTGGTCGGCATCCGCGACATCGTAAGCTGGCATCCTGAGCCGGCGAAGAGTTTTGCCGCGCGCGCGTATCGCATGGTCGATCCCGTCTGGCGGGCCGGCTTGGCGCATGCCTCCGGGCTCGGGCTGGTCTTCGATCTCATGCTCTATCCCTGGCAGATGGTCGAGGCGCTCGACCTGGTGACCGCCTTTCCAAATACGCTCTTCGTGCTCAACCATGGGGGCAGCCCGGCCGATCGTACGGCGGGGGGCATGGCGCTGTGGCGCAGTGGCCTTCGTGCGCTCGGCAGGCAACCGAATGTCCGTCTCAAGATTTCCGACCTCGTCGCCTATGATAACGACTGGACGCCCCGAAGCCTTGGTTCGGTGATCGAACATTGCCTCGACTGCTTCGGCCCGGAGCGGTCGATGTTTGCCAGCGATTTTCCCGTCGCCGGCCTGCACGCGTCCTTCGATGAGGTCTACGCGGTCTTCCGCGCCGTTGCCGCTCCGCTCTCCATCGATGAGCAGCGCGCCCTGTTCTTCACGACCGCCAACGATACCTACCGCCTCGGGATGAGCGATCCCGCCTTGGGCGAAGGAGAAAACCATGTCTGACCTGCACGCAAATGGCGCGGATAATCCGCTGATCGACGACCGCATTCGCGGGTTCCCGCCGGGACACGCAGCCTTGCCGCTCGATGCGCTCGGAAAGCAGGGCTGGAAACCCTACGACGGCACGATGGCGCTGCCGCTGATCTCTCTCGACCAGCAGGCCTTCGCCGGCAATATCGACCTGATGATGGCCTATGTGAAAGATCATGGCGTCGACATCGCCCCGCATGCCAAGACGCCCATGTCGACGGCGATTGCCGGTGCACTGCTGGCGGCCGGCGCTTGGGGCACGACGGTTGCGGATATCCGACAGGCCGCGGTGATGCTGAAGGCCGGCCAGCGCCGGCTGATCCTCGCCAACGAGATCGGCGGCATCGCCGCTGCGCGCCGGCTGGCCGCTCTGCTTGCCTTCTATCCCGAGGCGGAGGTGCATGTCTTCGTCGATTCTGTCTCTCTTGTCACGGCCCTCAGTGCCGCCTGGCGCGAACGCGACGGCCTGCCGCCGCTCGGCCTGATGGTGGAGCTTGGTGCCGGCCGCGCCGGCGCGCGTGATCCGGACGCGGCGGGCGCGATTGTCGACACCATCCTTGCGACCGAGACGCCGAGCTTCCGCCTTACCGGCATCGCCGCCTACGAGGGCGCTGCCGCGACAGCAGACGCAGATGAAACCCTGCGCCGGATCGACGGGCTGGTTGCGATGACGGCGACCTTCCTGCCCGCCGTTCGCGCCCGAATCGGCAAGGAGCGGCCGCTTATCCTGACGGCGGGCGGCTCGGTGTTTTTCGACCGGGTCGTCGCCGGTCTTTCCGCTGCGGTCTCGACTGATTCCGATTGCCGCCTGGTGCTGCGCAGCGGGGCGATCTTCTTCCACGATCACGGCGTCTATGAACGCGGCCTCGCCGGCCTCGATGCGCGCGGCGGTTTCCGTCTCGGCGAAAAGACGCACTCGGCATCAGAGGGCTTCAAGCCGGCGCTGCGCGTCTGGGCCGAGGTGCTGTCGCGGCCCGAGCCGGGGCTCGCGATCTGTGGCATGGGCCTTCGCGACGTCGCGATCGACCAGGGACTGCCCCGGCCGCTTGCACTTTATCGAGACGGCGTGCGCCGCGCCGATTTCACCGGTGCCGACGTGCTGCGCCTCAACGACCAGCACGCCTTCGTGACCGTGCCCGCCGGCAGCGATGTGGCCATCGGCGACGTGGTCGAGTTCGGCATTTCGCATCCCTGCACCTGCCTCGACCGGCACGCCATCCTTTACGGCCTCGACCCGGACCACACGGTCTTGACCGCCTATCTCACCAGCTTCGGCTGAACGTCTCCTCCCAAGGCAAAAAAAGGAAAACACGCCATGATCCAGCGCTATCAGAAGGGCTCGCGCATGAGCCAGGCCGTCAGCTTCGGCGGGCTCGTCTATATTGCCGGCCAGGTCGCGGAAGACCGCAAGGCCGCCATCGAGGACCAGACGCGCGACGTGCTCGGCAAGATCGACACCCTTCTGAAGGAGGCCGGCACGGACCGCTCGAAACTGCTCGCCGTCAATGTCTTCCTGCCGGCGATCGTCGATTTCGAGGCGATGAACGGTGTCTACGACGCCTGGATCGACCCGGCGAACCCGCCGGCCCGCGCCTGTGTTGAGGCGCGCCTTGCCGATCCGGACCTGCGCGTCGAAATGACCGCCGTCGCGGCGCTTTGAGAGGCGCATCATGCACAGCGGCCTCGTCAATCCGATCGATTTTACGCTGGAGGGCCGGCAGTCCGGCCATCTCGCCATCCCCTATTCGATCGACCGTTCGCCCTATTATCAGATCCGTGTCCCGATCCTGCGCCTCAGCAACGGCGAGGGGCCGAGCCTGCTCCTGATGGCCGGCAACCACGGTGACGAGTATGAAGGCGAACTCCAGCTCGGGCGGCTGATGCGTCTGCTCGACGTCGAGAAGATCCGCGGCTCCGTCACCATCCTGCCGATGGCGAACCTGCCGGCGGTGATGGCGGCGAAGCGCTGCTCGCCCTTCGACGGCGGCAATCTCAACCGCGCCTTTCCGGGCGACCCGGCGGGTACGCCGACGGCGCGGATGGCGCATTTCCTCGAACATACGCTTTTCCCGCTCCATGACGTGGTGCTCGATCTGCATTCGGGCGGCACCTCCATGGCGCATCTGCCCTGCACGCTGATCGAGCGGCAGGCGGATGCCGCGCGTTTTGCGCGCGCCGTCTCGCTGATGCGGGCCATGGGCGCCGGGCATGCCTTCATTGCCGACAACGGGCCGGCCGCACCGACCTCGATGGGGGCAGCGGGCCGGGCCGGGGCGATCGGCCTTTCGGGCGAGTTCGGCGGTGGGGGAACGGTGACGCCGGAGACGATGGCGTTCACGGCCAGAGCGATCGATCGTTTGCTCGTGGCGCTCGGCATCGTCGAGGCTCCGGTGCTGTCGCGCGCATCACTACCCGCACCGCCGGCTCTGCAGCTACTCTCGCTGTCGCGGCACAGCCAGGGCATCTATGCCAGCCGACGCGGCTGGTTCGAGCCGGCCGTCGCGCTGGGAGCCGTGGTGTCGGCCGGCGACCGCGCCGGCTGGTATCACGACCTCGAACGGCTGGAGCAGCCGGAGGAGGAACTGCGCTTTGCCGAAGGCGGCATCGTCATCTCCCATCGCCTGCATTGCGACAGCGAGGCCGGCGATTGCCTGATTCAGGTCGCCGAGCCGATCGACGGGTGAGGGCAACGGTCTTCGCGATCAGATGATCGCGTCGACGGCCTCGCGCACCCAGTCGAGGCGTTTGGCGGGAATGAGGCCGTAATTGTAGAAGTTCACGCCATCGGCGCCGGCTTCGACGGCGGCCTTGGCGCGTGCGGTGAGAATCGCCGGACCGTCGACTTCGGGATAGAAGACGCGCAGGCCCAACCCTAAAAACTTTTCCGCGCCGAGCAGGGCGCGACCGGTGTGCATGACATCGGCGATGGCCTCGGGCGTCATGTCGTAGCAGCAGAGGATCGCGCCGTCGCAGAGTTTTCCGACGGCCGCGAGATCGACCCCGCCGAGCCAGCCGTCCTTGAGATCGATCAGCACGATGCGCGTCGCCGGGTCGGCGGCGGCCTTGATCTCGCCGATCAGGCTCGTCACCGGTTCGGAGCGCCAGGTCAGGAAGGCGTGCAGTTCCGGGTGGGCGTGGAAGGCATCGATACCGGCTTCGGGAAAATCGGGAAACTGTTTTTCCGGCACGGCCCGCTCGCACAGTTCGGCAATGAAGCGGGCGACCGTCTTTCGGGCGCCCTCCACCGGGACACCGGCTTTTTCGGCGCGCGCGGTGCAATGGTCGCAGAAGCACAGAGACAGCAGAAAATCGTCCTCGGCGGTGAGGCCGACGCCGTCCTTTTCATGGTGGTATTCATGCGCGAAGCCCATGAAGTTCGGGCTTTCCAGCTCCAGCATGTCTGGCTGGTAGTTCGTCGTGATGTCGCGGACGAGGGTCACGACATAGTCGCGCGCCGCCGGGCTCGACGGGCAGAGATTGTAATAATTGGCGTTGCCATAGGCGTTTCGGGTCACGTGGTCCGGGTGCAGCATGCCGAGGCGGCTGTTGTGCAGGCAGACGGTCCAGCAGGAGACCTTGAGGCCTGTCGTTTCGCGTGCCTTCGTCAGTGCGTCGAGCATGTCGCCGCGATCGAGAACATTCTGCGCCACCAGCGGGCGGATCACCTTGTCCTGCCAGAGCGTGTCGTCCGGGCGGAAATAGACGGTGCCGTCTTCCGGGAAATAGGCCTTCTGCGTCGGGCTGCGCGGCTGGAGGAAACGACCGGCATGATAGGAGGTCGCCACGCTCACCGTGTTGAGGCCGGCCCGGCCGGCAAGATCGGCGGCAAGCGCCTCGAGCCCCTGGTCCTGGATGTCCCAGGGATAGGTCCACATGGAAAGATGCATGGCGTGCTCCCGTTGCGTATGTCCGGTACTTAGAACACGTGTCCATAATAGTGTCCAGATGGATTTTAGACACACAGCGGGCGGACTTGCATTCCTGAAAGAATCGACGCGGCCTCTCCCTCAGGCGGGATCATGCGGAGTGGCAGCGGAAGGTGAACGAAGCCTCGGAACGACCCCCTTGGCATTTTCGACGCATTGGATGTCGCGAACCGGAGGGATTCCTTGCAAGAGGCGGCGTAGCTTCTCGCCATTGCAGGGGCTTGCGCTGGCGCAAGCGGACTGAAATATGCGCCATGCCGTGAGTGCGGCCCGCATAAGAAGGGATCGCCGGTGCTTGCCCCCGCATCGGCCGAACGCGAGATGGAACCGATGAAAAGCCACGTCCTGACAGTATCGTGCCAATCGACCCGCGGCATCGTCGCCGCGATCACCGGCTACCTCGCCGAGAAGGGGTGTTACATCTCCGACTCGTCGCAGTTCGACGACCTCGAAACCGGCCTGTTCTTCATGCGCCTCACCTTCCTATCTCAGGAAGGTGTATCGGAAGAGGACATCAAGGCCGGCTTCGCCCCGGTCGCCAAGAAATTCGCGATGACCTGGCGCTTCAACGACAGCGACGAGCGCATGAAGGTGCTGCTGATGGTGTCGCGGTTCGGCCATTGCCTAAACGACCTGCTCTACCGCTGGAAGATCGGCGCGCTGCCGATCGACATTGTCGGCGTCGTGTCGAACCACTTCGATTACCAGAAGGTCATCGTCAACCACGACATTCCCTTCTACCACATCAAGGTGACGAAGGAGAACAAGCCGCAGGCCGAAGCGCGGCTGATGGAGGTGGTGGAACAGTCCGGTGCGGAACTCATCGTGCTCGCCCGCTACATGCAGG